>JBKJPN010000020.1:0-25992 GCA_046595125.1 Ferruginibacter sp. | reverse complement strand
CAAAGGATACTATGGTAAGCGTAAAAATGTATACACCGTTGCCAAAAACGTAATGGAAAAAGGTTTAACGTACAGTTACGTTGGCCGTAAATTAAAAAAGCGTGAATACCGCACTTTGTGGATTGCACGTATCAATGCAGCCGTAAGAGAAGAAGGAACTATGACTTACAGTCAGTTCATCAACAAGCTTTCTGTTAAAGGAATTGACCTTAACCGCAAGGTTTTGGCTGATTTGGCTATGAATGAGCCAGAAACATTTGCAAAATTGATTGACTCAGTTAAGTAATTGAGTACAGTAATTTATATAGCCGGAGCTGATTTATTCAGCTCCGGTTTTTTTATGCCGTAAATATCTACATTAAGTTATTTTTGCAGAACATTAATCAGTCACCAAATCATCTTACCAGTTAATGAATAATACTTACGCCAGCCTTGTAGAGCAGACTTTTAAATTTCCGCAGGAAGATTTTAAATTGAAAGATGAGTATCTGCAGTACAACGATGTTGATATTAAGGCGCTGATTGATAAACACGGTACGCCGCTGAAACTTTCTTATCTGCCAAAGATTGGTATGCAGATAAACAAGGCGAAAAAGATGTTTGCCAATGCTTTTAAAAAGCATAAGTATGAAGGTGAATACCATTATTGCTATTGTACCAAAAGTTCTCACTTTAGTTTTATTGTTGAAGAAACTTTGAAACACAATACTCATATTGAGACTTCCTACGCCTACGATATTGACATCATCAATGCACTGTACAAAAAGCGAAAGATTACAAAAGATATTCACATAGTTTGTAATGGTTTCAAACAAAAAAATTATACAAGTCGCATTGCCAAATTGATTAACGATGGATTTAAGAATGTGATTCCTGTGTTGGATAATAAGGAAGAGCTGAACATGTACAAGCGAAACATCCGCACAGGCGAGCCGTTTAAATTGGGTATTAGAATTGCTGCAGAGGAAGAACCTAGTTTTCCGTTTTACACCAGCAGGCTGGGTATAAAGGCTAAAGATGTTTTGGAGTTTTATGTAGATGAGATTGAGGGTTACGAGGATAAGTTTCAGCTAAAGATGCTACACATCTTTTTAAACAAAGGAATTAAGGATGATATTTATTACTGGAGTGAATTGCAAAAAAGTATTGCACTGTATTGCCAGTTGAAGAAAATTTGTCCAGAGTTGGATTCAATAAATATTGGCGGCGGTTTTCCTATTAAACATTCGCTGGGATTTGATTACGATTATCAGTTTATGATTAATGAAATTGTGCGTAATATAAAAACCGCCTGCAAAAAAGCCAAGGTACAAATGCCAAACATTTATACCGAGTTTGGCAGCTTTACCGTGGGGGAGAGCATGGCGCATATTTACAGCGTTATTGGCGAAAAAGTCCAGAACGACCGGGAGACCTGGTACATGATTGATTCCTCTTTTATTACAACACTCCCCGATACCTGGGGCATTGGCGAAAAATTTCTGATGCTTCCAATTAATAAATGGGATAATGAATACCAGCGAATTGTTTTAGGTGGCATTACTTGCGACGGGCACGACTACTACGACAGTGAGGAACATATTAATGAAGTGTTTTTACCAAAAGTAAAAACTACTAACGAGGATAAACTTGAAAGCAATACAGAAAAGCTGTATGTGGGCTTCTTTCACACAGGAGCTTACCAGGATCAGATAAGTGGTTATGGAGGAATAAAGCATTGCCTTATCCCGTCACCAAAGCATGTTATTATTGAAAGAGACAAAAATGGCAAACTGGTAGAGTGGGTGTATGCCAAAGAGCAAACTAGCCAGAGCATGTTAAAAATATTGGGCTATAAATAAGTAATTATGAAGAAGCTGTTGATTGTCTTTTTGTTGACTGGTTTTGCTGTAAACGCAAACGCCCAAACTGCTGTAGAGTCTGTGCAAGCTGTAATTAATAATCTGTTTACGGCTATGAAAATGAACAATACGAGTTTGTTGAAATCTGTTTTTGCAGATAGTGCCATTTTACAAACTATTGAAACCAACACTGGCAAAGTGGTTATAAAAACCGATGCGGTGGCCGATTTTGTTACCAGCATCAGTAAACTGCCTGCTGGCGCTGCTGATGAACAGATAAGTTTTGGTTCCATAAAAATTGATGCCGACCTGGCCAGCGTATGGACTCCCTATAAATTTTACTTCAACGGAAAATTCAGCCACTGCGGCGCCAATTCTTTTCAATTAGTGCGAATTAACGGCGAGTGGAAAATTCAATATTTAATTGATACCCGCCACAGAGCCAATTGCGATTAATTTTTTCGCCTTCCCGCCTTCCCGGCAAAAAAAAGAAAAGCTCGCCCAAGATTAGGAAAGCTTTCTCTCCCGGTATAAACCGAGACCAAACCAACTGTATATTTATGAAAAAAAACTACATTTTACTGGATGCTGATTTCTTTAGCAATCTGCTTCAGTTCTTCTTTTTTAGGAAGTTCCAATTTTAAAATTCCGTTTTCGTACTTCGCCGAAATGTTGGCTGAATCTATTTTTTCATCCAGCGTAAAGCTGCGCTTGAAAGATTTGAAGCTAAATTCCTTGCGAATCATTTTTTCGGTTTCGGCAGCTGCTTCATTTTTCTTTTCGCTGCTGATGGTTAAAATTTTACCATCCAGTTTCACATTAAAATCAGCTTTATCCAAACCCGGTGCCGACAGTTCAATTTTGTACTGCTCATTATTTTCTATAATGTTTGCAGGTGGAAAATGTAAAACATCTTCTCTGATAGACTTGCCAAAACTAACGGGCAGGTCGTTAAATAGTTCGTTCATTAGGCCATCAAAAGATTTGTTGATGGGGTTGTTTACTTTTACGTAAGTCATAGCTTTTATTTTTTAGGTTTTAAAATTTTTGCTTTCGAAAGCAGTACTTCAAATTGCATTCCAGCCCATTTTTTACCGACAAAATTTCAAAATAAGATATAATTATAAGTCATAATGTCTGTTTTGATTGTTTTAGAATAGCATTATGGCATGAACTACATTTTGAACTACATAGGACATAGGGCACACAAGAAGCCACATAGTTGAAAAACCTATGCGTTAACCCATGTTTCTATGTGCCTATGTGGTTCAACAAATCAAAAACACACAATTTCGATATTGGGAATTGTATTCAACGCCTCAGCAGTTATTTAAAAGAAGTCCGTAATTTTGCTTCACAAAAAACAATTAGATATGTATCCCGAAGAAATAGTTATACCGATGAAAGAAGAGCTGACAGAAAATGGCTTTTCGGAATTGTTAACCGCTGAAGCAGTTGAAACTAAACTGGCCGAAAAAGGAACCACACTAGTAATGATTAACTCAGTTTGTGGTTGCAGTGCAGGAACTGCTCGTCCGGGTGTTTTGATGGCTGTTGCCAATGCGCCTAAAAAGCCTGATAACATCACTACTAGCTTTGCAGGTTTTGATGTACAGGCTGTTAGTAAGTTGAGAGAGCATTTAATGCCTTACCCTCCATCATCACCAGCTATTGCGCTGTTTAAAGATGGTAAACTGGTTCATTTTATTGAGCGTCATAATATTGAAGGCCGCAGTGCACAAATGATTGCCGAGAACCTGATTGGCGCTTTTGACCAACATTGTAATTAATTTTAGGTAGTAAGTACTTAATAATAAGCCTCCTGTTTTTACGGGAGGTTTTCTTTTTATGGGTTGATAATTTACTGCAAACCTTTAATTTACAATTACTAAGCTAATCAGTATATTGCAGTCCTGTTTTTTAAAAATTAAAAGAAAAGATGTATCCCAACTTATATTATATTTTCAAAGACTGGTTTGGTGTAGAATGGCATGGCTTAAGCTTTTTAAATACTTTCGGACTGATGGTAGCCATGGGCTTTGTTACAGCGGCCATTGTTTTAAGTAAAGAACTGCAGCGTAAAGAAAAGCAGGGGCTTTTATCGCCTAGAGAAGAAATGATTGTGGTCGGCAAGCCGGCATCTGTTGTTGAACTGCTCATCAATGCAATTGTTGGATTTTTATTTGGTTATAAAATATTAGGTATCTTTTTTAGCAAGCCCGAGGGAATGAACCCGCAGGACTATATTTTCTCCAGCGAAGGCAGCATATTGGGAGGCTTGTTAATTGGCGGTTTATTGGCCTGGTTTAAATGGTACGAAAAAAACAAGCAAAAACTTAAAGAACCAGAAAGGCGTAATGTACGCATTTGGCCGCACGACAGGGTAGGAGATATCATCATCCTCGGATTAATATTTGGCCTAATTGGTGCCAAAATTTTCGATAATCTTGAGAACTGGAGCGATTTTGTACAAGACCCGATTGGTAGGCTATTTTCTCCCAGCGGTTTAACTTTTTACGGCGGTTTAATTTTGGCTGCCGTTGCTATTTGCTGGTATGCTTCTAAAAAAGGTATCAAAATAATACACCTGGTGGATGCAGCAGCCCTGGCTTTACTACTCGCCTACGCCGTAGGCCGTATTGGTTGCCAGGTAAGTGGCGATGGCGATTGGGGCGTTTTTAACAGTGCCTATGTAACCAATGCCGATGGAAAAGTGGTGGAAGCCGTTCCCGGCGATTACCAGAAAAGCCTTGAAACACATAAAGCTTATTTTCTTGAGGGAAAGATTTACGATAAAGACTCGACCCTGATAACAATAACCGACCGTAAATACGAAAGTCTTGAAAAAGTGCCACACAGAGCACTCAAAGCACCTTCTTTCCTCCCTGTTTGGATGGTAGCCTATACCTATCCTAATAATGTAAATACCGATGGCGTGAATATTAAGGGCTGCGATGAAGACCATTGCCGTGCCCTGCCACAGCCTGTTTTTCCAACACCTTTCTATGAAACTATAGCCTGTACCTTACTCTTTATTGTACTTTGGAGTCTGCGACGCAAAATAAAAGTGCCGGGTGTAATGTTTGGTATCTATCTCATTGTAAATGGGTTAGAGCGTTTTGCGGTAGAGCTTATCCGTGTAAATAATACCTACTCCATATTTGGTTTTCATCCAACCCAGGCCGAATTGATATCAGCGGCGTTGGTACTAACAGGTATTATATTAATAGTTGTTGTAAAACAACGAGCTTCAAAAGAAAGCTAACTTTTCGTTTACATAATCTTTCTTCCCCTGCTTCTGTAACCTTCTTTCAGTTACTGCGTATAATGGTATTATAACCATTTATCCCTAAAATCAACCGTTCAGTATTAAACAATGTACTATGTTACGCATAGTACCTACTTTTGTGAAGTAGTTATCAAAGTATATAACTGCTTTATTTGAAAAACAAACGATTGAAGCCGACAGCCATCGGAACAAATCAAAAAAAACAAAAAAGTATAGCCATGAAACAATTTTTCAGCCTGTTGGCTGCTATGAGCATCGCCGTATGCAGTCTTGCCCAAACCGGAGGCAACAAAATATCCGGAAGCATTAAAGATGGAGGAAATCAAAAAGTGATTGATGCTGCCTCCATTTCTCTTCTTAAATCCACAGATTCAAGTCTGGTAAAGGTTGCAGTAACCGACAAAACCGGTAATTTCTCTTTCGAAAATGTGAAAGAAGGCACTTATCTGGTTTTGGCAACCTCTGTGGGACATGCCAAAATTTACAGTAACAGTTTTACTGTAAATGCAGCTAATTCTTTAGCTAATGTAGGTGTGCTACAGCTGGTTCCAAACGAAAAAGCTTTAAAAGAAGTAGTAGTAAGTTCTAAAAAGCCATTGATTGAAAGAAAGCTAGACAGAACTATTGTAAACGTGGATGCATCCATCACCAGCGCCGGAAGTACCGCATTGGAAGTGTTGGAAAAAGCGCCAGGCGTTACGGTTGACAAAGACGGTAATATCAGCCTGAAAGGAAAATCGGGTGTAGTAATTTACCTAGATGGCCGTCCCAGTTATTTAAGCGGTCCCGATTTAGCAAATATGTTACGTAACATGACTGCCGAGCAACTAGACCAACTGGAAATAATGACCAACCCTCCTGCAAAATTTGATGCAGCGGGCAACTCAGGTGTTATCAACATCAAAACAAAAAAGAACAAACAGTTTGGCTACAACGGAAGCTTTACCAGTGGTTACACGCAAGGTAGGTTTGCCCGGTTTAACGAATCCCTCGGCTTTAATTACCGCAACAGTAAATTCAATTTATTCAGCAACCTAAATTATAGCTCAAATCATAAAGGTGAGGAACTTTATATTTCCAGAAATTTCATTGACTTGAATACCAGACAAATAAAATCGGTTTTCGACCAAACAACTAACATGGAAAATCAGCGTCAAAATTATAGTGCTAAACTTGGGTTGGATTATAATCTTTCGAAGCGCTCAACTTTAGGCGTTGTTTTAAATGGTTTTTACAATCCAAGCCTTTGGCAAAGTAACACGAATACGATGATTTATGACCCTAACCATTCTTTAGTAAATCAAACCAATGCTTATACTAAAAATGATGAGACCTGGAAAAACTTTAGTGGAAATATTAATTTTAGAACGAAGTTAGATTCAGCAGGGCAGGAGCTTACAGCCGATTTAGATTATTTACAGTACGATGCAAAAAGCTTTCAGCCGCTAACAAGTACTTATTTCGACAATCAGGGAAACTTGAAACAAGCCCCGGATGTTTTAAACGGAACATTGCCAACCAACATCAAAATATACAGTGGTAAAATTGATTATACCCAACCGTTAAAACACGATGCTAAGTTTGAGGCAGGTTTTAAAACCAGTATCGTAGCAAACGACAATAACGCCCAGTACGATAGTTTAAAAAATGGATTTAGTAAGCTTGATAGTGCCCGGAGTAATCATTTTATTTATGATGAAAACATCAATGCTGCTTACGTGAATTACAGCAGGCCCTTTGGAAAAAAATGGAGTGCACAGTTTGGGTTAAGAGTTGAAAATACCAATTCAAACGGATTGTCGAAGGGATATACTTATAATGCTTCTCTAAATAAATTTGAGTACACCGAAACTAATTTTAAGCGGAATTACACACAATTGTTTCCAACGGCCTATCTGCAATACACAGCCAACGAAAAAAATCAGTTTGTAATCAATTATGGCCGCAGGATAAACAGGCCCGATTATGAAGACATGAACCCGTTTGTTCATTTTTTAGATAGGTACACATTTGAGCAGGGTAATCCTAATCTCAGTCCGCAGTTTGCGCACAATATAGAGCTAAGCCATACCTATGGCGGTTTTCTTACCACAACTGTAAACTATACCAATACAAACAATATCATTCAGCAGGTATTGGAACAAAATGAGCAAACCAACGAGACGTTTATCAAAAAAGCAAATATTGCTAAAAGCAAACAAATTGGTTTAGCGGTGAGTGCCAATAAGAATATTACAAAATGGTGGACAGCCAATATCTACGCTAACCTGTATAATAATAAGTTTACCGGAAAGGTAAACAACGACGATATTTCGGTTGGCGTTACCACTTTTATGACCCAGATACAGCAGCAGTTTAAATTTAAAAAAGGCTGGTCGGCCGAGTTGAGTGGGTTTTACAGAACCAAAGGTTTGGAAGGTGTTATTTATATCAAGCCGATTGTGCAGGTTAATGCCGGGGTGAGTAAACAAATCCTGAAAAACAAAGGGAGCCTGCGTTTGAACGTACGTGATATTTTTGCTGGCGGCGTGTTTAAGGGATATAGCAAGTACAGCAATGTTGATATTCAGTTTAAAAATGTAAACGACAGCCGTGCAGTAAGCCTAACCTTCTCTTACAGATTCAATAAGGGCAAATTAAAAGCGAATAGCGGTCGCCGCAATAATGGAGCCAGCGACGAACAGAATAGAGTGAAAGGGGGAAACTAATTACTGATTTATCAGCCTATGAACTAAGTAGAAAGCAGAATTTGTGCTCAATATGTACACAGATTCTGCCTTTCTCATTTTAAAAATCAACGGTATTTCAATACTTTTGGAAAAAATAACTGCTATGGCTTCATTTGATATGGTGAGTAAAGTTGATTTACAAACCCTCGACAACGCAATCAACACGGTAAGTAAGGAAATAACAAATCGCTTCGACTTTAAAGGCTCGCATGTGGTTATCGACTTAAATAAGAAAGACTTTAAAGTGAACCTGGAGGCTGACAGCGATATGAAAATTATGCAGATTACCGATGTAATGATTAGTCGCAGTATGAAACAAGGCCTGGCTGCCGAAGTGTACGACCTGAGCAAAGAACCCTTCCAAAGTGGTAAAATTGTAAAAAAAGAAGTGCTTGTACGCAACGGAATTAAGCAGGAAGACGCCAAAAAAATCGTAAAACTCATAAAAGACAGCGGAATGAAGGTGCAGGTGGCCATTATGGACGATATTATACGGGTGACAGGCAAAAAAATTGATGATTTGCAGGAAGTTATACAGGCATCCAAGAGTTGGGACATTGGAATTGCCCTACAATATGTAAATATGAAGGACTAGGTGCCTAAATATTAATGGTTCAACAACTATAATTCAATTAAATGCTGTAATTTTGCTGCTTTCCAATAATAGTACGGCAAAACCCGTACACAAAAAATTAAAATAATATGAAACAAGGAATTCACCCCGGCAATTACAGATTAGTTGTTTTTAAGGATATGAGTAATGGTACTCAGTTTTTGAGCCGTTCAACTGCCGAGTCAAAAGAAACTGTAATGCATGAAGATGGTAACGAATACCCGGTTGTAAAGCTGGAGATTTCAAATACCTCTCATCCGTTCTATACTGGTAAAAATGTATTGGTTGATACTGCCGGACGTATTGATAAGTTCAATAAGCGTTACGCAAAAAAAGCTAATTAAATTGATTGAAATAATTAACTTTATTTAAAGTTTGTTTTTCATGGCTATACTTTAAGTCCCTTCGGTTTTCCGGGGGGATTTTTGTTTTGCCACGGACCTGCCTGTCGGCAGACAGGTTACACAGATTAGCACGGATTTGATGCTTTGTCTTTCAATAATCCGTTCAAATTGGTGCAATCCGTGGCAAACACATTATTTTTACGACATGCAAAAAATCATCTTTACGGAAGAGTATTGTAAACCAGAAAATTTACATCCGTTTACGTACACCCGGCATATGCAAGATATCCGTATGGGCATTTTAACTATCCGTGAAAAATGGGAGCGGTATTTAAAGCTCAAATCTGCTGACAAATGGGAAGATCATTTCCTGGATGATGAACAATCCATTAAAATTGAAAAGGGCATTGGTGCAGCTGATTACCTGCTGGTGCATGCCAATTTATTGCCAACCAAGGCTATCATCAGCAAAATAAAAAAGCTTCAAAACGGCGAGTTTCTAACTGCAGGTAAAGAAGGCGGTATGGCTTTTAAGTTTTCAAACAAAGAAGTACTTGGTTTGCATAAAATAAAAATAACACGTTCTATTGATTTTAATGGAGCAATAAAAGCCATTCATTATCCCTGGCAGATATTTCAACTGAACGACTGGGCGCTACGGGAGGATTTTGCTTTAATAACTGCAGGCAGAAAAAGCAAAGCAATTTCCAAAACCAATAAGCTGGTAAAGGCTTCACAAATATTTATTGAAGCAGGTGTTAAGATGGAGCATTGTTTTATTAATGCGGAAGAGGGACCGGTGTATATTGGTAAAAATGCACTAATTATGGAAGGTAGTATGCTTCGGGGGCCGCTTGCCATTTGCGAAGGAGCCGTTGTAAAGATGGGCACTAAAATATATGGCGCAACAACTGTAGGTCCGTTTTGTACGGTCGGCGGCGAAATAAAAAATTCGGTATTATTTGCGTACAGTAATAAAGCTCATGAAGGATATTTGGGTGATAGTGTGATAGGCGAGTGGTGCAACCTGGGTGCCGGTACCAGCAACAGCAATGTAAAAAATACTGCCGGTGAGGTAAAGTATTGTGTAGATGCTGATAAAAAGGAAATAAGTGCAGGGCAAAAAGGTGGGCTGTTGATGGGAGATTATTCAAAAGCTGCTATTAATACATCCTTTAATACAGGAACGATGGTTGGTGTTTGCTGCAATATTTATGCAGCAGGTCTTACACCCAAACTGATATCAAATTTTTCATGGGGGGCAGATGGAATTACAAAATACAAATTGAAAAAGGCCTTGGTTGATATTGATAACTGGAAAAAATTAAAAGGCTTATCAATTACTGCAAAAGAAAAACAAATTTTGACTGATATTTACAAACTATATTAAAATTGCATTAAAGGGAAAAGCTGTCAGTCTGAGCTTGTCGAAGGCGGAATATCTTCTAAGTTTTTCTGATTTGAATAATAAAAAAATAAAACAATACTGATATGCGTAAACAAATTGCAGCAGCAAACTGGAAAATGAATTTAACTCTGCAACAAGCAGAAACGTTAATGGATGAATTGATGGCTGCGCCCCATGAGCTGAAAGCTAATCAGGAAGCGGTTTTTGGAGTGCCATTTCCTTATCTCATCAACATAAAGAACAAGCTGGCTGATAAACAAAACGTTTATATCGCTGCTCAAAATTGTTCCGATAAAAAAAGCGGAGCCTATACTGGCGAAGTAAGTGTTGAGATGCTGAAAAGTATTGCTGTAGATTACGTAATACTGGGCCATAGCGAACGTCGGGAGTATTTTCATGAAAGTCATGCCTTGCTGACCGATAAAATAAATATTTGTCTGGAGAACGGATTGAAGCCAATTTTTTGCTGCGGCGAATCTTTGCATATAAGAGAAGGTGGTAACGAAAATAGTTTTGTTGAAACACAGCTTAAGGAAAGTCTGTTTCATTTATCTGCTGAACAGTTAACAGGTTTTGTAATTGCTTACGAGCCCATTTGGGCAATTGGTACAGGTAAAACAGCCAGTAATGAGCAGGCGCAAGAAATGCATGCGCATATACGCAGTGTGCTTGCTAAACAGTATGGCGATGATGTTGCCAACAGCATTTCAATTTTATATGGCGGCAGCGTAAAAGCAAATAATGCAAAAGATATTTTTGGTCAGCCCGATGTGGATGGTGGGCTGGTTGGTGGTGCCAGCCTGGTTGCAGCTGATTTTGCTGCCATCATTAATAGCCTGAAATAATTTATGGATTTATTATAGCGAAACGGTTTTAGTTTTACCCTCGAAGGCAAAACTAATATTGGCTTCGGTAAAGCTGTTCAGCTTTTCAATTTCAAGGATTGTTTTGTTGCCCGTAGAACTTCGGTGGTACATAGGTAAAAACTTTGCGCCAACTACAACTTCTTTCAGGGTATATGAAGTTCTATCAACAACGGTACTGCTGAACATATCGTCGAATGCTTTTATAAATACGAGTATTTCTCCGTTAATATTAGTATAATCATCAACAGAAAAATTATAAAACGGACTGTCTTCTGTTATTGGGTGTACAATGGTCCAATTAAGGGTTAATGCATTGGCTTTGCTGAACTCCAGTTCGAGCGGATAAAATTTATTAGTCATTTTTCCGTTTTCTTCCACAGTCATACCAAAAGTAAGTTTTGCTTCTGCATCAGTAAGTGTGGTGTTTTTGTAAGGTGCAACCCTTATCATCAAAGCTGTAATTTCCTTGTAAGGCGCAATAACTGCATTGTGCGAAAACTTAAGGTAGGCTTTTGGTTTGCTGAAACGGCCATAAAATAAACCGGTAGCAATGGCAAAGCTAAGCAGGCCTGTCAACGCTTCACCAGCAGCCACCGCACTAGTTAAAATACCATTGGGACTAATATGGCCGTAACCAACAGTAGTAAATGTTTGAGCGCTAAAAAAATAGGCTGCACCAAATTTCCCCAATTCTGATACCGATGAAATCCCGTTTAAATTTTCTACTCCAATCAGATAATAAATAACTGCAAAAACAAAATTGATAGAGATGTAAAATGCAAAAATGATAAATAGAAATTTCCATCGTGGCAAGCTTAGCATCGTGTGATACCAGCTTATACGGTTTAAAAAAGATACACCCTTTATTTCAATATTGGGCTGGCCGTTTTTATTTACAAAGCGCCCTCCATAGTCCGATGCATTACTACCAAAGCCGGTATTAGTTTCGGTTTTAGCCTTCGAATTTATCTTGCGCAGTAATGCCATAAACTAAATATGAATTGTTTTTTCTTTTTTACTGGGGTATTCAGTTAAATTTGAGCTAGTCAAATATAAGATTTTGATATCAGATTTTTTTTAAAACACCATCGTATAAAATTATGCAGGCAGGGAGAATATTAATGCAGAGTATGTTGTGGCGTGGACTGTATTATGTAGCTGCATTTTTAATCAATATTCTTATTGCCCGTCATTTTCAGGCTTCGATAAGTGGTGTAATTTATTATATCAGCAGTATTTACGCACTGGTATTGCTTTTTACAAGCCTCAGTCTGGAGTCGGGCATCATTTATTTTGCCGCCAAAGGCGAAATAGAAGTTTCAAAATTGTATAGTTTTTCAATTGTTTGGTCGCTGGTTATCGGGCTAATTACTTTTTTAACGGTCTATCTTTTTTTTGCAGATGTTTATGCCGAAATTTCTAGAACGCTGCTTATTGTTTCATCGGTTACTTATATTTTGGGCAACCTGTTAACTACTTTTTGTTCAAGTTTTTTTTATGCCCGGCAAAATTTTGTTTTGCCTAATGTTATCAATATCAGCTGCACGGTGTTGCTGATTGCTTCAATCCCATACAATGGAAAATCGATTGTTCCTGGTATTAACAATGAGAATTATTTTTACGTTTATTTCGGTTCATTTTTACTGCAAGGCATTTGTATGGCTGTAGCAGCAAAAATTAAATACATAAAAAGCAGAGTAATAAAGCTTTTATCAAAAGCCGATTTTAAATTATTATTTCGGTATTGTGCTTTGGCATTTGTAGGCAATATCATTTACTTTCTTTTATACCGGATAGACTACTTTTTTGTAGAAAAATATTGCACATCTGATCAACTGGGTAATTATATCCAGGTTTCAAAAATGGTGCATTTGTTTTTTATTCTGCCTACAATATTGGCCAGCGCTGTGTTACCCATTGCTGCCGGCGAAAACAAACAAAGCATCGATCAGTTACTCACTTTAATCAGCCGAAGTATTTTCTTATTGTATACACTTGCATGTATAGTATTGGCAGTTATGGGTAACTGGCTTTTCCCTTTTGTTTTTGGCGAAACTTATACTGATATGTATCTGCCTTTTGTGCTGCTGATACCTGGTATATTGTCTCTGTCAGGTATATTTACTGTTACGGCTTATTTTGCAGGAAAGGATATGATAAAGACGAATATTGTTGGTTCGGTTTATGCGCTTTTGTTTGTTATAGTTGCCGATATCATTTTCATACCAATCTACAGAATTGAAGCTGCTGCCTTAATAAGCAGCATTGGTTACATCATTTACCAGATTTATATCATTAACGTTTTCAAAAAGGAGCACAAAACAGTCCTCTCAGATTTTTTTATCTTTAAATTTACTGATATTGAAAAATTGAAAGCGGGCTTAAAGGTGGCTTTTAAAACTACAAATGAAAAATAGCAGCAACGATATTTATATAAACGGCGAGTATTTTAAAAATAATCCAAAGTGGGATGCTGCCGATGCTACATGGAAAGTGGATATTGTTTATGCGCTGCTCCAAAAAAATAATATTACGGTAACTGATGTTATTGAGGCAGGATGTGGTGCCGGCAACAATCTTGTTGAATTAGATAAGAAAAATATCCACTTTAAAAGACTGACCGGTTATGATATTTCGCCGCAAGCAATTGAACTGGCTAAAAGAAATGAAACGGACAAAATTTCTTACTATAACGAAGATTTTTTAGCAAAGGAAACAGATCCTGCGGATTTAATTTTGACAATAGATGTAATTGAACACGTGGATGACCTTTACGGCTTTTTGCGAAAGCTGAAAACCAAAGGCAAAAATTTTGTTTTTCATATTCCATTAGATCTTTCATGCCGTACAATCATGAAGCCGCAAGTGTTGCTGCAACAAAGACAATCTGTTGGGCATATACATTACTTCACCAAAGAAATGGTAGAGTGGGCTTTAAAAGATACTGGTTACGAAATTATTGATTGGGTATACACCAAACCTGTGAATGATGTCGCCAATGCAGATTCAATAAAAAGAGGGATGAAAAAAATACTGCGAAATTTTTCCTTTGCCATTAATAAAGATTGGAGCGTAAGAAAATGGGGTGGATATTCGATGATGATTCTTGCTAAATAATAACTTATTTGAAACATGTACTTTGGTTAGCCAGTTGGTATCCTAATAGTCTGGATAAATTTGACGGTGATTTTATTCAGCGCCATGCTAGGGCTGTGGCTTTATATTGTAAAGTGCATGTTATCTATGTAAAAAAAGATGAACAACTTAAAAAAGATGAAGAAGCTGTTGAAATTTCGGAGACAGGAAACCTGACCGAAGAAATTATTTATTATAGTTCAATAAAGACGGGTATCGATGTTGTTGATCGGTTTTTATCTCACAGGAAATATTTAAAACACGCCAAGAAAGCCGTTGGTGAATACATGAATATTAAGGGCAAGCCCGATCTGCTTCATGTACATGTTACCATGAAAGCAGGAATAGTAGCCTTATGGGCGAAAAAAAAGTGGGGTTTGAAATATATCATTACGGAACACTGGACGGGCTACTTTCCCGAAAGCAGACCATCTGCAAATGAATACAACTGGTATCAAAGAAAACTCAGTAAAACTATTCTAAACAATGCAATATTATTGCTACCCGTTTCCGCAAACCTTGGCGATACTATTTCACAAAGCTTTAGTAAAACAGCCTGCCAGGTTATTCCAAACGTAGTTGATACAGCTTTGTTTTTTCCCAAATCTGTCGACCCTAAGACATTTACATTTGTTCATATTTCTTACATGAGTTATCAAAAAAATCCGGAGGCCATTTTGTTTGCCGCAATGGCGCTTATGAATAAGGGCTATGCCTTTAAACTAGAAATGATTGGAAATGACGATGACAGACTAATTGAAATTGCGCAAGCACACGGATTAATGAATGAACATGTAGAATTTAAAGCCAGCGTGTCTTACGCAGAAGTAGCAAGTTATATGCAAAAAGCTTCTGCACTCGTTTTGTTTAGTCGATTTGAAAACCTGCCCTGTGTGATTCTGGAGGCCTTATGTTGTGGTCTTCCGGTTATCAGTAGCAGGGTTGGAGGAATTGCAGAAGTGGTTAATGATACAAATGGAATTTTGGTTGACAGTGAAGATACTGATCAACTTGTAATAGCCATGTCTGCCATGATTGACGGGCAAGTATATTACGACCGAAACACCATAGCATTTCAAGCATCTGCGCGGTTTAATTATAAAACTGTTGGGAAGGAGATTTTCAATTGTTATAAGAATATATAACCGACCGTTTGCTGATAGGATTTTAAACTTAATTTTGCAGGATAATTAAAACATAAAAAAATGACCGACGTAAAACTTACTCAGGGTGAAATCCATTCCAACAAAGGTGTGATGAAATTTGAACTATATGATGATGATGCTCCCATTGCAGTTGCTAATTTTAAAAAACTCATTAGCGAAGGTTATTATGATGGCTTAAAATTCCATCGAGTTATACCCGATTTTATGGTACAGGGCGGCTGTCCTGATGGCACTGGCGCAGGAGGGCCGGGTTATACAATCAATTGCGAACTGAAAGGCACTAAACAAATTCACGACCGTGGAGTAATGTCCATGGCACACCGGGGCTTAAATACTGGTGGCTCACAGTTTTTTATTTGCCATGCACGAACAAACACCAAGCATTTGGACGGTGTACATACCTGCTTTGGGAAAGTTATTGAAGGACTTGATATAATAGATGAAATCAGAGGCGGAGATGTAATGGAAAAGGTAATTCTGTTATAATAGTTATTGGCCTGATAATAGTAAAAGCCTTCTGGTGCAAACTTTTGTTTGTACTAGAAGGCTTTCTTATTTACTTTGTTTACCAGGCTATTAAAATAATAGCTGCCATCAAGGCATAGTAGCCGGCAATAATGCCAACAGCGGTAAACACATCCTTAATACCAGTTGAGTAATTTTTCATAATGCTGAATTTTTTAAGTTAGGAATATAATTTCTAAACTTTTTTCGAAGGGTAGCAGAATGAAACATTCGGTCTATTCCAGGTTTGAGAACCTTTTTCTAATCGTAAAATACAACAAAAAATGAATTTTAACAAATTATTGTGAGTTTTTTTTGCAGTCGTAGAAAAGCTAAGAGTAGAAAAAATCCTCATGGGTTGGGGTTAATCACATTTTTTACACAATGACTTAGGGATGATCTGTACTCAATACAATGTTTAGTAATTTTATCAAAACCTTTTTAAATATGTGTGGCCAGTTAAATTCTAAATGCCTTTGTTTTTTATTTTTTTTAGCTTTTGTTTTACCCAACATCTTCGCACAAAACAGTATCACAAATAGTTTTAGTAAAGTAAAAATTTATGCCGGAATAGAAGTAGGTTCTAAAGGAGTTAAAATGAGCGTGCTCGAAATTGCAGCTAATGAAACCGATGCCGGGGCATATAAAATGATTAAAGATACTTCTATTAATACCGATTTTATTTCCTTCACACAACCAACCTATAAGGCTACGTTGGACGCATTAAATAAATTGTTTGAGGTTGCAAATAAAGATTACAGCATTCCAACAAACCAAATATTTACAGCGGTAAGTAGTGGGGTAAAAGGCCAGGCCGAAAAAGAAAATAAACAGAATTGGATAGATCAGCTGGTGAATGCTTATAAATTTAATTTTAATGAACCTGAGCGTACGGTTGCCATTATTGATGTGGTTGATGAAGCAAGGCTATCGCATCTTGGAATTGTGCCAGATGCCAAACGCTACAATACTTTTTTAATTGATATTGGAAGCGGTAATACCAAGGGAGGTTATTTCCCTAATGGTAACACAGATTATTTTAAGCTTTTCCAGCTAAACTGGGGAACAAAAAGTACCGGTAACGCAGCCGAAAAGAGAGCAGATGGCGATAACAGTCTTGATAATTATAATAAAAATTTAAACAGAGTGCTGCTAGGTGCCGAGAATACAGAGATTGGTTATGCTGTTAATGCTAGCGGGTCCTATCCTTTAAGCGATAATGTGGCTTTTAGCGGCGGCATTGCTTGGGCGCTGGCAAATCTGATGTATCCAGAACTGGTGGACAATGCAGTGGTACCCGTTAGCTATGACGAAGTGGTAGCATTCAGCGACAGAATTTTGAATAGATACCCAACACTTTCCGATTATTATATTTCAAAAACAGTAACGGATTCCACCATAGACATGGAAGCCATTGTAAAAACAATAAAAACCATCAATAAAGTTTTTGATCAGCGGGCATTATTATCGGGGACCGGATTAATGCTTAAAATAATGCGGCAGTTTGTAAGTGCCAACGAAAGGAAAAATTTTTATTTTGTAAAGAATGGAGCTGTAGGTTGGATTTCTGCTTATGTGAATCAAAATACTTCTAAATAAATTGAACATCCTTTCTGCTTAAATATTCGCATGATTTATTTTAAAATCTAATGAGAGATTCACGATCGTTATTATTACTATTGGTTTCATTGTTGCTTGTTCTGGTATCCTTTGGTTTGATGTGGACATGGGGATTCAGGGTCTATGTTAAAAATGATGAGCCAAAACAGACAACTCAAAAACTGACTATAGACTCTGCAGCTATAGCTAATCGTATTCGCGACTCTATACAAAACGAATATAAAATCACATTAAAAGATCTCGACGTTCAGCTTGATTCTACTATATTTCAATCCGATTCATTAAAAAACGAATTAGATATTAAGCTACAAGAGTTTTACAGACTGAGAAATGAGATCACCACAATCATAAATAACAGGAATGCCAATAGTGATTTGAAAGCGGCAAAACAGAAACTGGGAGAGCTGCAGAATAAAGTGCAAGATTTTAAGGATAAGAATAATGATGTGGCCGACGCAAATAGCAAGTTAAAGGAAGTTTTAGTTGACCTAAACAACGGCAAAGACAAAACCGGCAATTCTAAAACTAATATTCCAGATTCAAAAAACACACCCGAGCTCGAAGTAAATACGTTCTCAGGATTCACAGCTTCGGACATTAGAATAACAGCTTTGGTTACCGATAACGAAAAAGAAACGGAAACTAATAGTGCCGAAAAGACTGATAAATTAACTGTAGCTTTCGCTGTATCCAATTTTAACAGTCAACTTACCAATGCTGAAATTTTTGTGGTTCTTTTGCAACCAAATGGAAGGGTATTAAAAAATTCCGCGTGGGATTCGGGCACATTTTTTACCCGTAACGGTAAGAAAGTATATTCAAGTAAATTCAACTTCAGTTATACAAGGGGTGATGCAAAAAGACTTTTCTTTTCAATAAAAGCTTCCAACTTAGAAAAAGGAAACTATACGCTTGAAGTGTACTCAAATGGCATATTAATAGGGCGTTCTGTTAAAACGCTGTCCTAAAATCTGTTTAACGGCAGCCGGTGCAATTAGAATAAGTTCTACTAGATTTTTGCTGCATGCTCTACATTTTTATCTTGTATAATGATGCAATTTTACACTGTTAAGTTTTTAGCGATTGATTACACTATTTAATACCTATGAAAATCCAAGTTTGACTATGAAAAACCTTCAATCCTGAAGGTTTTTTTGTTTATAGCCAGTCCTCAGATAAATCTCATTATTTTAGCTGCATGAAAGCAGCAAGTATCAGCGAACTGAAATCGGAATTGATAAATACACCGAATGAGGAATTGGTGGAATTGTGCCTGCGACTGGCAAAATTTAAAAAAGAAAACAAGGAATTGTTGACCTATTTGCTCTTTGAGGCTTTTGATGAAAAGGCTTACGTTGAGCAAATTAAAACAGCAATACTTTTGCAATTCGATGAAATAAATACCAGCAGTCTATATTTTGTTAAGAAAAGCCTGCGTAAAATTCTTCGCTTACTTAATAAATATATCAGATACACCGGATCTACTGAAACAGAGGTTATTCTTTTGATATTTTTCTGCTCTACGTTAAAAAGCTCTGGCATTCCGTATGAAAAAAATCTGGTGATAAAGAACATGTATCTGAATCAATTAAAAAAAATTACCAAGGCGGTTACAACCATGCATGAAGACCTTCAATTCGAGTACAAAAAAGAATTAGAAGCTTTGAAGTAAAACAAAAAATAAACTGGCCTGAATAAACTGAGCTGAATATTTCGTACATTCAAAATAAAAAATATGCCTAGATCTAAGAAAAGAAAAAAACACCACGATTACCATCCACCAGCAGATGCTGTAAAGTCAAAGAAAAACCGTAGTGCAGTTTTAATTGCTGTGCTGTTTTTTGGTTTATTAGGCCTAGGCGTTGCTTATTTTGCAAAGGGTGCTGCACCACTGTGGCTGGCTGGAGGAACAGTTTTAGGATTAGTTGGAGGCTATTTTTTTGGCAAGCAAATTGATAAATCGTTCGCAAAAAAATAATTCTATATCTCGTTTGGCAGATATATGAGGCGCATTATCAACAATTTTAATGAGTATTTGTGGAAATGATTTCCTGAATCTGCTTGCAATTTGACTCTTCAAGTATTATTTTGGTCGGTGCTATTTATTTAAAATCACCAAAAAACTAAACTTATGGACATCAAAAAATTGCTTATGGGCGGCATTGCCGGAGCCGTAACTACTTTTCTTTTGGGTTGGCTAATATTCGGAATGTTATTGATGGATTTTATGAACAGCAACCCGGGTTTTGCTGGAAATATTAATAGAACTGAGCCTGATTTTCTGTATCTGATCATTGGTAATCTTTCTATGGGATTGATGTTTGCTTATATTTTTATAAAAAGCAGCGTTAACACATTGTCAGGTGGACTCGTGTATGGTGGAATCATTGGATTACTGATGACTGTTGGTTTTGACAGTATCATGTACTCTACAACAACCACGATTAGTAAAACAGCTATGGCTGCTGATGTGGCGGCCACAACCGTAATGTTTGCTATCTCAGGTGCGGTGATAGGCATGGTACTCGGCATGGGCAAGAAATCGCCATAGTAAATTATTCTTTCATCTCAGGTAAGATTAATCATTTGTTGATGAAATTGCCTGGGATGAAGGATTTTTATAAAATAAAGTTTATTAGTTACTTTAGTTTAATAAGCGTTACTTTGCAACGTACATTAGCGCTCTGAGCACACAGTATCAGGATTGAGTAATTTTTACAAAGTTTTTTCCCAGTAACAGTTTTCCCGTCTTTATAAGTTTGCTACCTGCAATTTTGCACAGGTATTTTATTTATTTTAAATCAATTTTTAAGTTTTATGAACATTTATGTTTCAAATTTGAGCTTTAACACCAGCGATGCTGAGTTAAGCGAATTATTCTCAACTTTTGGCGAAGTTTCTTCTGCTAAAGTTATTACTGACAGAGAAACCGGAAGATCACGTGGTTTTGGTTTTGTTGAAATGCCATCTGAAGAAGAGGGTAAAGAAGCCATGGCGGGTCTTAACAACAAAGAAGTAGAAGGACGTGCTATGTCTGTTTCTGTTGCTAAGGAAAGAGAAGAAAGAACTGGCGGCGGCGGTGGAAACCGTGGCGGTTATGGCAACAACCGCGGTGGCGGTGGTGGCGGAAGATGGTAATTTTATTATAACTAACTTTCTATAAAGAGCTCAGTAATGAGCTCTTTTTTTATGTCTATACATAATATTTATCTTTACTTTCGCAACGGAATAATAAAGAACATTTTGTACATGGCTTCAAACCGCAACGCCGCAGTCGGCTTTATTTTCATAACACTCTTAATTGATGTAATTGGTTTTGGAATTATCATTCCAGTAATGCCAACTTTTATCTCCGAGCTAAAACATGTAGATATCAGTACCGCATCCACTTACGGCAGCCTGCTAATGTTTTCCTATGCGTTGATGCAGTTCTTTTGTGCACCCATCATCGGCAATCTCAGCGATAAGTACGGCCGTAGGCCTGTTTTACTTTTCTCGTTGTTTTGTTTTGGGGTTGATTATTTATTTATGGCTTTTGCACCCAGCTATGGCTGGTTATTTATTGGCCGCATAATTGCCGGTATTGCCGGCGCTAGTATGACGACGGGCGCAGCCTACATTGCGGACGTAAGTACACCGGAAAACCGTGCAAAGAATTTTGGCATGATTGGCGCAGCATTTGGCCTTGGGTTTATCATCGGACCCTTTATTGGAGGATTGTTGGGCGTACTTGGGCCACGTTATCCCTTTTATGCAGCAGCCGGGTTGGCTTTGTTAAACTGGATATACGGTTATTTTGTTTTACCCGAATCATTAAGTAAAGAAAACCGCCGCCCCTTCGAATGGAAACGTGCCAATCCTGTTGGGGCTTTACTGCATTTGAGAAAATATCCAGCCATTACCGGACTTGCATTTTCAATTTTTCTAATCTATGTTGCGGCACATGCCATCATGAGCAACTGGAATTATTTTACCATGTATCGTTTTGGTTGGAGTGAAGCCATGGTTGGATTATCGTTGGGCGTTGTAGGTGTTTTAGTGGCAACGGTACAGGCGGGACTCACCAGAGTCATCAATCCAAAACTAGGGAATGAGAAGAGTGTGTATATTGGTTTGATACTTTATTCGGTGGGTATGTTATTGTTTGGCGTAGCCAATCAAAGCTGGATGATGTTTTTATTTTTAATCCCCTATTGCTTGGGCGGTATTGCCCAGCCTGCTTTACAAGCTGTTATGGCAGGACATGTACCGGCAAATACACAAGGTGAACTACAGGGAACCGTTACAAGCCTAATGAGTCTTGCAGCCATCATTGGCCCGCTGCTGATGAATAACCTGTTCTTTTATTTTACGCATGATAAGGCACCTGTTCATTTGCCGGGTGCACCCTTCTTGCTGGCATCGGTATTAATGGCCGCCAGTGCCATTATTGCATACAGAACTTTACACCCCGATAAAAAATTACGCGTAGCATGATTACAGGAATCAACGATTTTAAAAATGTTTTTTTTATTGGTGTAGCTGGCGTGGGCATGAGTGCCATTGCACAATACCTGGCAGGCATCAATAAAAATGTAAGTGGTAGCGATCGCTATTTTAAGGAAGGAGAATATAATGAGACCAAAGAAAAATTAGAAGCTGAGGGAATAAAATGTTTTTTACAAAACGGCGAAGGCATAACAAGTGAAACAGATCTGATTGTTGTTTCAACTGCTATTGAAGATACCGTACCCGAAGTGCAAAAAGCAAAGCAATTAAATATACCCATTCTAAAAAGAAGTGAAGTGTTAGCGTTGATTGCAAAAAGCAAAAGAACCATTGCAGTTGGCGGTACATCGGGCAAAAGTACGACCAGTGCTATGCTGTTCGAAATACTGGAGCAGGCAGGCATGCATCCCAGCATCATCGGTGGCGCCGGACTAACAAGAATTATTAAGGATGGGAAAATTGGAAACGCTAAAGTGGGAGCAGGAGAGTGGCTGGTGATAGAAGCTGATGAAAGCGATGGTAGCATTGTTCAGTACAAACCTGAGATTGGGTTGTTGCTGAATATTGATAAAGATCACCAGGAGATTGATGAACTGATGAACATCTTCGGCATATTTAAGAACAACAGTAAGAAGTTTATCGTCAACCAATCAAATGCATTAGCAAAACAACTTTCTCAAAATGTAAAGAATGATTTTGCATCTGATGAAAATTCAGAAGCTGCTTACATAGCTTATGATTTTAAACAGGATGGTTTCAATATTCAATTTACAATCAATGATCAACAATATTCAATGAACACTATCGGGCATCACAATATGGAAAATGCCCTTGCTGCCGTTGCCGTTGCCAATCAAATTGGTGTTGATCTACAAACCTGTTCAGCCGCATTAAAAACATACGAAGGCATTTACCGCCGCAATCAAGTACTAGGCCAAAAAAACGGTGTTTGGGTTATAGATGATTATGCACACAATCCGGTTAAATGTGCTTCGGCCATTGCTGCCTGTCAGCCAGTGGCCCAAAAAGTAGTGGCTTGGTTTCAGCCGCATGGTTATGGGCCAACAAGGTTTTTACGTGACGATTTTGTAAAAGAGATTGCTGCTGTATTAAGGCCACAGGATGAAATATGGATGAGTGAAATATTTTATGCTGGTGGCACAGCCGTAAAAGATATCAGCGCTGCTGATTTAATCAACGATATTAAAGCGCTGGGTAAAAATGCTTTTTTCATTGAAGAGAGAAATGAATTTATTGAAAAAGTGAGACCGCATCTTTCTGATAATTCTGTCTTACTTTTAATGGGAGCCAGAGACCCTTCGCTGGAATCATTTTCTAAGTCAGTTTTCCAGTACTTGTAAAACGACTCTTAAAAAATACAAAGCATTATGAAAAGGAGAATAAACTTACTGCTGTTCCTTAGTTTTAATCTTTTCATTTTACAGGCTCAAC
Source organism: Ferruginibacter sp. (assembly GCA_046595125.1). Taxonomy (GTDB): domain Bacteria; phylum Bacteroidota; class Bacteroidia; order Chitinophagales; family Chitinophagaceae; genus Ferruginibacter. Next base: position 2,537 of record JBKJPN010000020.1, on the reverse strand, counting down.
CCATTACCAAAGTTGATTTGGTGAATACCCTGATGGGAACCGATTCCAAACCAGACCTTTCAAATGGAAATACATATCCCGCTATAGGAACCCCATGGGGCATGAACTACTGGACACCGCAAACCAATAAGAATGGTGATGGCTGGCAGTATCAGTATGGCGCCGAAAAAATAGTTGGCTTCAAGCAAACGCATCAACCTTCGCCATGGATGAATGATTACGGCGTATTCTCCATCATGCCATCTTCAGGAACATTAAAATGGAAGGAACAGGAAAGGGCCAGTTGGTTCTCTCACAAGGCAGAAGAAGCTAGGCCTTATTATTACAAAGTTTATTTAGCTGATGTTGATATCACAACGGAGTTAACTGTAACAGAACGTGCTGCATCTTTCCAGGTAACTTTTCCGCAATCAGATACTTCGTCTTTTGTCATTGATGCTTTTGACAAAGGCTCATATGTAAAAATTATTCCCGAAGAAAATAAAATAATTGGTTACAGCACTAGATATAGGCGTGGTAAGCTTATCAACTTTAAAAATTATTTTGTTATTTATTTCGATAAAAAATTTGATATCAAGAAAACGGTGAGTGAGGCAGGTGTATTGATTGATTCTTTAGAAATAAATAATTCTCATGCACTGGCAGTTATTTCATTTAAAACACGCAAGGGAGAAAAAGTACATTGCAAGGTTGCTTCCTCCTTTATTAGTTTTGAACAAGCCGAACAGAATTTAAAAGAACTGGGCAATGACAGTTTTGAAAAAACTAAGTCAACCACAAAAGCTAAATGGGAAAAAGTTTTGAACGCAGTGCAGGTTGAAGGTGGTAGCGATGAGCAAATGCGAACCTTCTATTCCTGTATGTATCGCACGGTAATGTTTCCTAATAAACTGTATGAGGTAGATTCAAAAAATCAGATTGTACATTATAGTCCTTACAACGGAAAAATTTTACCGGGCTATATGTATGGTGGCACCGGTTTTTGGGATACTTTCCGTGCATTGTATCCCTTACTCAATTTATTATATCCTTCCATCAATAAAGAAATGCAGGAAGGGCTCATCAACGATTATAAGGAAGGCGGCTGGCTGCCTGAGTGGAGCAGCCCGGGTTATGCCGATATTATGATAGGCAACAATTCGGCATCGGTAGTTAGTGAAGCATACATTAAAGGCCTGCGTGGTTACGACATTGAAACGCTCTACCAGGCTTTATTACATGGTGCAAACAACGAAGGTCCTGTAAGTGCAGTTGGCCGCAAAGGTGTTGACTATTACAACAGGCTGGGTTATGTTCCATACGATGTTAAGATAAACGAGAATGCTGCCCGTACATTGGAATATGCTTACGACGACTTCGCCATTTATCAACTTGCAAAAGCATTAAACAAACCGAAAGAAGAAATTGAAATATTTGCAAAGCGTTGTATGAACTATAAAAATCTTTTCGACCCCGAAACAAAACTCATGCGGGGTAAAAATGAAGATGGTAAATTTCAATCACCATTTAACCCGGTTAAATGGGGTGATGCATTTACCGAAGGCAATAGCTGGCATTATAGCTGGAGTGTTTTTCATGATGTACAGGGGTTGATTGATTTAATGGGAGGGAAAGAAATATTTTGCAAAATGCTCGATTCAGTTTTTACAATGCCCCCAACTTTTGATGATACCTATTACGGCGGTACCATTCATGAGATACGAGAAATGCAAATTGCAGGTATGGGGCAGTATGCACATGGCAACCAGCCCATACAGCACATGATTTATTTATACAATTATGCAGGGCAACCCTGGAAAACACAATACTGGGCAAGGGAAACTATGAACCGCATGTACAAACCCACACCCGATGGTTATTGCGGCGATGAAGACAATGGCCAAACCAGCGCCTGGTATATTTTTTCGGCGATGGGTTTTTATCCGGTATGCCCGGCAAGCGATCAGTATGTAATGGGAGCGCCGCTGTTTAAAAAACTAACTTTAAATTTAGAGAACGGAAAAAAGTTTATCATTGAAGCGCCGCAAAACAGCCACGATAATAAATATGTGCAGTCGGTTACCATGAATAGTATTAAGTATTCTAAAAACTGGTTAAATCATTTTGAACTTTTAAAAGGCGGAAAGCTGAGTATCAAACTGGCAAAGGAACCCGGTAAAACATGGGCTGTTTCAAATGCAGATGTGCCGTATTCTTTCTCTACAGCTAAATAAATATATTATGTCAGCAACACTCATCACCAACATAAAACAACTCATCAGCACCAGAGAAGAAACAAATCTCCTTCGTGGAAAAGATTTAGCGATACTCCCATCAATAGAAGATGCCTTTCTCCTAATTGAAGATGGTATCATCACAGATTATGGCGCCATGTACGAGCTGGAGTTAAAAGTTCCACATCTACCCAAAGATATTACTGATGCACATGGCCAATTTGTTTTACCAACCTGGTGCGACAGTCATACCCACATCGTCTTTGCCCAAACCCGTGAGGAAGAATTTATTTACAAATTAAAAGGCATGAGCTATGCTGAGAT
>JBKJPN010000118.1:0-11595 GCA_046595125.1 Ferruginibacter sp. | reverse complement strand
CTGCACTTTACGGTTGATAAACCGCTGGGACTGGTACTTTATTTTCATGGCAACAGCCGTAGTATTAAAGGTTGGGCCAAATATGCCATAGATTTTTATAGATATAAATACGATGTAGTGTTGGTAGATTACCGCGGCTTTGGTAAAAGCACGGGCAAGCGTAATGAAAAAGACATGCTGGCCGATATGCAATTTGTGTACGAAACGTTGGCAGCAAAATATAATGAGAACCATATCATAGTTTACGGCCGTAGCATGGGTAGCGGTTTTGCTGCCAAAATTGCCAGCGATAATAAACCGCGATATTTAATATTGGATGCGCCCTATTTTAGTTTTAAAAAAGCAGTAGAAAGGTTTTTACCAATCCTGCCCGTAAAATATGTGCTGCGTTATCATATGCGTACCGATAAATGGATTACCAAAGTAAATTGCCATACGTATATTTTACATGGTACCAAAGACTGGCTTTTACCCATCAGCAACAGTAAAAAATTGCAGGCACTCAATCCCCGAAAAATTACACTTATTGAGATTCAAGGTGGTGGCCACAATAACCTGCCCAGCTTTCCGGAGTATCATAATTTTGTGAGAGATATTTTGCAGTACTAGTTTTAGTTGAAAGTGAAAGAATGTTGTAATTCTCAGCTTTCAACTATCCATTTTCAACTAACTTTGCCCTCCATGAACAAAAAAAGAATCTTTCGCTGGCTGAAAATAATCATTATGCTGTATTGTGGCATTGGCATTGTTTTGTATTACCTGCAGGATAAATTTTTGTTTCATCCAGAGAAATTATCTGAAGCCTACGTTTATCATTTTAAAGTTCCGTTTGAAGAAGTGAATATTCCTTTTAATGATACCGATACGGTGAATATGATTAAGTTTTTTCCTGCTGATTCCGTGAGGAGTGGTGTCGTTATTTATTATCATGGAAACATGGATAATATTGAACGCTATGCAAAATATGCCGATAATTTTACCAAACATGGTTACGAAGTTTGGATGGAGGACTATCCCGGTTTTGGTAAAACTACTGGTGACCGCACCGAGCAAAAAATGTATGGTCAGGCATTGCAGGTGCAAAAAATGGCTGCAGCTAAATTCGGGAAAGATAGCATTGTTATTTACGGAAAGTCTCTGGGAACGGGCATTGCAGCCTATGTAGCTTCACAATCCGATAATAAAAGACTGATACTTGAAACGCCATATTATAGCATCCCTTCATTGTTCAGTTGCTATGCGCCCATTTATCCTACTTCAAAAATGGCCAACTATAAAATACCAACTAATGAGTTTTTGGTTGATATAAAATATTCAATTACCATTTTTCATGGCACAGAAGACGGCGTAATTCCTTACCGCAATGCGGCCAGATTGAAAGAGGTTTTAAAACCAATAGATGAATTTATTACGATTGAAAAAGGAACGCATCACAACCTGGCCGAGTTTAATTTATACAAACAGAAACTCGACAGTTTATTAAACCTCCGATAATACCGTTTTAGTTTTGCTGACCTTTAAATGGCAAGCAACTCCAATCTTTAGCGCTACATTTTCTTTTTCATGACTTACCGGAAATCCAAAAGCAACTGGATAGTCATATTCCTTCGTTATATCCTTTATAGTTTCGTAAACAGTTTTTCCAAAAGGCCGGTCGGTATCTTCAACGTCTGTAAATCCGCCAATGATAAGCCCGGCAAGGTTTTTAAGTTTACCACTACGTTTTAACTGGTAAAACATGCGGTCGCTATTATAAATTTGTTCACCTATTTCTTCAATAAAAAGAATTTTGTTTTTTGTGTTGATATCGCTAGGTGTGCCAATTAAATGAGTGAGCAACGAAAGGTTGCCACCAACAAGTTCTCCACTTGCATGGCCTGCTTTATTAAAAGCATGTGCATCACAACTGTATTTTATTTTTTTGCCTTTAAGTGCATTTTGTATCGATTTTATGTATTCATTTTCACCCTCGTTAAATGCAGCTGCCATAGAGGCATGCAACGAAGCCACTTTTAGTTTTGTATGTAAGTGCGAATGAAAAACAGTCACATCGCTGAATCCGATAATCCACTTCGGCTTCTTTTTGAATTTTGTAAAATCAAGTTCGTCAATAATTCTTCCTATACCATAACCGCCGCGGCCGCAAAGAATCGCATGAATAGTGTCATCATCCAGCATGGCCTGAAATTCATTGCTACGTTCTTCATCGGTTCCACTAAAATAAGTTTTTGATTTGCTGCCTAGGGTTTTACCCACCATCACGTCATAACCCCAGCTTTGTAATGTGTGTATGCAGGTCTGCGCTTTTTCTGCAGCCATATAACCGGCCGGGCAGGTAATACCAATGCAGTCGCCTTTTTTTAAGTAGGGAGGAATTTTAATCATGTATTTATTTTATTTCTGATAACCGGCATTCATTCAAATGCACGCCTAGCGAATGTACAACACCACACTTCAACGCAAAATTATTTTTTTGATGTCCTACCGGAAAATCAAAACAAACCGGGTAGTCATATTCACTTACTTTCTCTAGTACAATTTCTTCCAGTGTTTTACCAAAAGGTTCCCCGGTATCATCAGCTTTAACTTTAAAGCCGCCGATGATAAGCCCTTTCAGTTTCGCCAATTTACCGCTGCGTTTTAAGTTCCAAAACATGCGGTCAATGCTGTACAGGTATTCGCCGGTGTCTTCCACAAATAAAATTTTGTCTTTGGTGTGTATGTCAGATTCACTGCCGGCAAGGCTTTCCAGCGTTTTTAAATTGCCGCCAATCAATTCTCCTGTAGCTATACCAGTTTTATTATTTGGGTTAGGCGTAAAGAGATATTTCATCCTTTCGCCTTTCAGACAAAGGTTTATTGATTCAATGGTTTCTTTTTGTGTAGGTTCTGCTTTGCTCCAGTCATCAGGGAAACTGTTACACATTTTTGAATGAATACTGGCGATGCGATAGTTTTCATTTATGTGCGAATGAAAAACCGTGGCATCGCTGAATCCGATAATCCATTTAGGGTCTTTTTTAAATCTTTTAAAATCGAGTTTGTCAACAATGCGTACGCCGCCATAACCGCCACGGGCAAATAAAATGGCTTTTATGTTTTTGTCATCTATCATCTGCTGTAGGTCGTTCATCCTTTCCTCATCAGTACCGCCGTAGGAAAAATCTTTTTTCCCTACCGAACTGCCGATCTTTGTATTAAAACCCCATTCATTTAGTTTGAGTAAAGCTGGTTGAATTTCTGCAGCCGTAATAAATCCGGCCGGGCAACAAATACCAATCGTATCTCCTTTTTTTAAATAAGGAGGAATGGTTACAGGGCCCTCGGCTTCAATAGTCGTTTTGCCTTTGGCCACAGCACTAAATGTAGCGACCAGTGGAATTGCCGATGAAAGAAAATGTTTACGGTTCATAATTGAAATTACTCAAATTTCGGTATTGACGGCTTATTAGGTATTTTTGCGCCACAATGAACAAACCAGCAAGATATTTAATTACTTCAGCTTTACCTTACGCAAACGGACCCAAGCATATCGGGCATCTGGCAGGCGCTTATTTACCTGCCGATATTTATGTGCGGTACCTGCGTGCAAAGAAGGAAGATGTGGTATATGTATGCGGCAGCGATGAACACGGCGCAGCCATCACCATACAGGCGCTTAAAGAAAATACAACGCCCCGTGCAATTGTTGATAAATACCATACACTGCTCAAAAGCAATATGGCCGATCTGGGTATTTCATTTGATATCTATCACCGCACATCTGACCCCATTCATCATGAAACAGCGCAGGAGTTTTTTACTGCTTTAGATAATAAAGGCGATCTTATTCAAAAGGAAACCGAACAATTTTATGATGAAGAAGCTAAAAGTTTTTTAGCCGATCGATATATCATCGGCACCTGCCCAGTTTGCGCCAACGAGAATGCTTATGGCGATCAATGCGAAAAATGCGGCACTTCATTAAGTCCTGATCAATTGATAAATCCACGAAGCACATTAAGTGGTAAACCTCCTTCAAAAAAATCAACCACCCATTGGTTTCTTCCTTTGGATAAGCATGAAGATTTTTTAAGAGAATGGATTTTAAAAGAGCATAAAGACGACTGGAAAGTAAATGTATTGGGACAGTGCAAAAGCTGGATGGACTTGGGTTTACAGCCAAGGGCTGTGACAAGGGATTTAGATTGGGGCGTTCCTTTGCCTGCTGATGTGGACGGTGGCAAGGGGAAAGTTTTATACGTTTGGTTTGATGCACCCATTGGTTATATTAGTGCAACAAAACAGTGGGCTTTAGACAATAATAAAGACTGGAAACCTTACTGGCAGGATAAAGGCACTAAGCTTGTTCATTTTATTGGTAAGGATAATATTGTTTTTCATGCCATCATTTTTCCGGTGATGTTGAAGTTGCACGGTAATATTTTACCTGAGAATGTACCCAGTAACGAATTTATGAACTTGGAAGGGGATAAGATGAGCACCAGCCGTGGCTGGAGTATTGAGATGGATGATTATATTAACGACTTTGTAAAAAAAGATAATGGCGGCGATATGATGGTAGATGCCTTGCGGTATTACCTCACCCAAATTGCGCCTGAAACGAAAGACAGTGAGTTTACCTGGAAAGGTTTTCAGGATGCTGTAAACAGTGAACTGGTTTCCATCTTTGGTAATTATGTGAACCGCACATTTGTGTTGATGCATAAATTATGTAATGGCAAAGTACCGCCATTACATGTTGATATTTTGGATGATGCGGACAGGAAAATGTTTGATGACATAGCTCAGGCAAAAACCGAAATCGAAAAATTAATTGAAGGGTATAAGTTTAGGGATGCATTGTACGAAGTAATTGACCTTTCCAGAAAAGGGAATAAATATATGCAGGATAAGCAACCTTGGATAGTGGCAAAGTCATTGGAATCTGATCCGGCAGCACAAAAACTAATTGATAACTGCCTGCATGTTTGTTTGCAACTGACAGCAAATCTGGCTGTATTCGTAAATCCATTTCTACCTTTCACCGCAAAGAAAATGTGCTATATGATGAAGGTTGTGGATAAAATACTGGATTGGGAAAATGCAGGTAAGCCGAAGTTAGTAAGTGTTGGTTACTCATTGAGAGCGCCGGAATTATTATTTCGTAAAATAGAAGATGAAGAAGTAAAAGAACAGGTTGAAAAATTAAAAAATAAAAAACTGAAGATGGAAAATGCCGAATTAAAACCGATAGCAGAAACTGGTGAAACAAAAGTTGAAAATATTAAACCCGAAATTCAGTTTGATGATTTTGCAAAAATTGATTTGAAAGTGGCAACAATTTTAACTGCTGAAAAAGTGGAGAAAGCTGACAAACTCTTGAAACTGGAAGTGGACTTAGGTTTCGAAAAAAGAACCATCGTAAGCGGCATTGCCTTGCATTTTAGTCCCGAAGAAATTGTGGGTAAGCAGGTTGTAGTTGTTGCTAATCTAGCCCCACGCAAAATGAGGGGGATAGAGAGTCAGGGAATGATTTTAATGGCAGAAGATAAAGCCGGTAAACTTCTTTTTGTAAATCCCGATTCGATAATTGATGTCGGTAGCGGAGTAAGTTAATATCTCTAAACAGTAATAAAAAGGACCAATATTTTACATAACAGACTTAACTCGTAGGTAGTTATAACTTAAATTTGTATCTTCTTACTGTTTGGTCCCATTTTTGATTCTATCAGATTAATTAAAACTATTTTATATGAACAGCAAAACATTATTACTCGTACTACTTATTGCATTTACTATGCCGGTATTTGCCCAAAAGGCCGATATGTCTCTAATCCCATATAGGCAAGGCGATTTGTGGGGATATGCCAGCGCAGATAGAAATATCGCAATTAAGCCCGAATACAGTGAAGCCGGATTATTTTACGGTGGCTTAGCCGCGATAAAAAAAGGCGGTAAATATGGCTATATCAACAAAGAAGGCAAAGTTGTAATTCCTATTAAGTTTTTGTCGGCTAAACACTTCAGATATGGTTATTTTTCTAAGGGAAAAAATGACAAGATTGTAACGGCAGATGATTTAGAAACCAATGAAAGAATGGTATTGTTTGCCGGAGCCTCATTGCGTACAGATGGTTATGAAATCTGTATTAATTCCAAGGGTGAAAATATGCCCCAATGCCCAGCATTACCCGAGATGAGTGCACCTGAATTAAATAAACCCGATGTTGTTACAATCGAAAAAAACTACAGTACGATACAAAGAAGTGATTTGTTTGATAAAGTACTGAGTGACTACAAATTGATACCGGGCGCCGATGAAACTTATTATATCGCATTGCGAAATAATAATTATGGGGTATTCAATAACAAATTTGAAGTTTTAGTACCCTTTGAATATACTGACTTGAAGAATGTAAAAATTGGTGCCATGAATTATTTGCTGGCTGATAAAAATGGAATGAAGGGTGTGTTTTTTGGAAACGGCTCTCCATATATTACTGTTGAAAACAGTAAATTGCAGTATGTAGAAACACCAGACTCGAAAAAGTATTTTATTATTGGTAAAGACGGAAAGTATGGTGTTAAAGATATGACCCATAACTATGTAGTTCCTACTGAATATTCGGATGTTGTATATGATTCAACGGCCGGGTTTATTTTAACCGGTGGCGAAAATATGAAAGGATATAGCTTTTTAAACGGATTAAAAATTGAGCCTAAATATGCTGAGGTAAAAGCCATTGCAGGAGGTAAGTATCTTTTCGTAAAAACAAAGGAAGGTAATTGGGGATATGTAAATGAAAGTGGCAACGAGTTTTTTGTTGACGAGCCAAAAGAAAAGGAAAAGGCAAATGCAAATTGATTTTATGAAGACCGCTTTTTAGCGGTCTTTTTATTTTATTTAATAGCCAGTAAACTGCTTTTGGGCTTGTTGTACAAATGCCTGTATTTGTCTAGTTAAAGTAGATAAGATTTTAGCTTCAGTTTTGCTGCTCAACAAATTTTCTTTTAAAAGAACGTCTTTTTTATAATTATATAGGTATTCCACTTTATCAGTGAAGATATTGTATCCTAAAACAAACGCACTGTCTGTAACCTGGTAAACTGCGTTACTTGGTTTTGAGAAAGAAAAATTGTTAAGCGATTTGTTATCCAGCAAATTTCCTCCATAGCTGATTATGCTATCCTGGTATCCCGCTAATCCTAACACAGTACCCATTATGTCAAACTGACTTACTGGTTGCGAAACAGTTTCTCTTTTGTTTGCAGATGCATCGTAAATGATAATGGGGATTCTGTAGCCCGATACTGCATTAAAATTTACTTTCTTATCATTTGGCACCAGCCAGTGGTCCGAGCAAAAAATAAATACTGTGTTGGCAAACCAATTTTCTTTTTGTGCCGACTCAAAAAACTGGCCAAGACTATAATCGTAATAAGCCATACTTTTCATTGGGTCGGTATAATCAGATGGCAGTTTGGATGTAAAATTTTTCGGTATGTCGTAAGGGTAGTGGGTTGAAATATTATAGTTAATAGCAAAGAAAGGCCCGGTTTGTTCGTTTATTTTTTGTTTAAAAAAAGGTAATACTTCTCCATCTTGTAAACCCATGCTATGCATCGGTAATTTTTTATAGCCGGGGATTGATTCATTGCTATAATATTTTTCTATCCCCAGCCAATTCATGCACTTGGCAAATCCAAAATTATCATACTCATCGCCAATGCAAAAAAACGATGAGTAATTCAATTGCTGTAGCGCTTTGCCAACATGGGTTATGGGCATATTGATATATTGGGAATGATAAACCGGAATATCGGTAATGGTAGGAATGCCAGCCAGTATTGCCGTAATACCTTTATTAGATTCGTGACTGTAGGCAAACGCATTATTGAAAAAAATACTTTTTTTAACGAGCGAATCAAAGAACGGCATCGCCACTTTGTACTCGCTTGCAGTATCAAAAAAATCATACGGTACGCTTTCCATAATAAACAGCACTATGTTTTTTTTGATGCTGTCAGTATTATTTAGATTGAGTTGTTTTTTTAGCGGCATTAAAGAGTCGCATTCCACATCCGACATGTACTTAGCTGTTGGCAGGTGGCTGCCATTTCTAAAGACTGAATATAAAAAACAGTGAAACGAATTTTGGACAACAGGCAATTGAATGGCCTTTAATTGAAGCATAGGATAAGTGGGAATAAATAATTTGGCTGCGTGTTTTTTATTTAGGACAGCGATACCGAGAATAATAAAAAGCAGCGTAGTAAATCCGTAGCAAAAAGAACCTTTACTATACGCATTAAAAAATCGATTATGTAACAACCATACAATGTAAATGACAGCTATTAGTAGTGTAAAAAAAACAATGACTATGAAAATATTTTGCTGAAAGAGGCGATTAAAAGGGTGGTCAAGTACGTACAACAAATCGGCATTGGCACGTTGAAAATGAAACCGGAAATAAAATATATCGGCCAGGTTAAGTAAAATGGCAAAGCTGTTGAGTAAAACAAAAAAGGGGATGGTAACCCATTGAGAGAATTTGATGTTTACCAAACGTCCTGCTGTTAATGCAAATAATAAAAAAGCATTGATGCCAAAAACTACTAGCAGATCGGCACCAGCAGACCATTTTAACAGCTTTAGTTTTTCAGTTCCGTTGATAACATTTTCAGCCCCTGTAAATAATAACTGATAGTTGTAGTTATAAAATATTATTTTTAAAATGAAATGGATACCCAAAAGGCATAAAATGAACCAGAGAAATGGTTTATTGTTTTGCCAGACTTGTTTTCCGGTATAAGGGAATGATTTAAAATTCATACAACAGAATATTCATGGCGCCGAAGTGGATTCTTACAAACAAATATAAGTTAATGGTTTTTATCATTGGCTTGTATTTGGTTATAGATGTGTTGCAGCACAAAGGGCAGACCAGGCTGCTCTTCCCTAAAAGTTTTCTAGCTTATCAAACTGACAGCAGTCTGCCAAAGAACAGCAATACACTTGTCAATTTGAATAAGCAATGGAAAAAAGCTATTAATACAGTTGATAAACTAAATGCATTACCGCAAAATCAAACAGGGTTTGAATGTGATGTGTATTTTTATCCTGAAAAAAATAGTTTTGAAGTACATCATGATTGGGCCAAATCAACTGGCCTCAATTTGGAAACCCTTTTATTTCAATACAAAAAACTAAAATTGACAGCCAGCATCTGGCTCGATTTTAAAAACCTGAATGATTCAAATGCAGTAGCATCTTTGCATTATTTAATTCAGATAAAAAATAAATTCAACTTGCAAAATAAATTGCTGATCGAATCAAAGCAGGCAACTATCTTAAATGCTTTTGCCGATAGTGGTTTCTTTACATCTTATTACACACCCATGTTCAACCCTTATCAAATTAATGATGAGGAAACCAAAAAATGGATTGATAGTTTAACCATGATGATTACAAAGTCAAGGGTTAATGCTTTATCAGGCTATTACTTTCAATACCCTTTTTTGAAACATTATTTCCCCAATTACCCGGTTTTAATTTGGTCGGAAAACAGCAGGCTTAGTCTTGTAAATTACCTATTCAGGAGGAAAATTGCTTCTGATAAAGCGGTCTTTATCTCCCTAAACCCTTAATAGTATTGTATTCAGCTTTTTATTTTCAGCTTAGTCAGGAATGTCTTAATTTCGAATTTATAAATAGTTGTTTAACTAACTAATTTTGATATGTCAAAAAGAATTATAAAAAAAGTAGCCGTTTTAGGCAGTGGTGTAATGGGTAGCCGTATAGCCTGTCATTTTGCAGGCGTTGGTTTGCAGGTGTTGTTGCTCGATATCTTACCAAAAGATTTGCCCGAGGATGCAAAACTTGCAGCACGTAATAAAATTGTAAACGATGCATTAACAGCGGCGGTAAAATCAAACCCATCGCCTGTTTATACCAAAGATGTTTTAAAGCTGATTAAAACCGGAAACTTTACCGACAATATGAAAGATATTGCCGATTGCGATTGGGTGATTGAAGTGGTGGTGGAAAGACTGGATATCAAACAACTTGTATTTGCTGATGTTGAAAAATACCGCAAGCCCGGTACTTTAATCACATCCAACACGTCGGGCATTCCCATTCATATGATGACGGAAGGAAGAAGTGAAGATTTTAATAAACATTTTTGCGGCACACACTTTTTTAATCCGCCGAGATATTTACGTTTGCTGGAAATTATTCCAACACCGCATACCGACCCCGAAGTCGTTGACTTCTTAATGCACTACGGCGATGTTACTTTAGGAAAGACGACTGTGTTGTGTAAGGACACGCCGGCCTTTATCGCAAACCGCGTTGGAGTTTTTGGTATGATGGCCATCATGAATGCTATGGAAAAATTGGATTTAACTGTTGATGAAATTGATGCATTAACAGGTCCGGTTGTTGGCCGGCCCAAGTCTGCAACATTCCGTACTGGAGATGTTGTGGGAATTGACACTTTGGTGAAAGTGGCGAAAGGAGTTGCTGATAATTGTCCGGATGATGAAGCGAAAGAACAATTTAATATTCCATCTTGGTTAAATAAAATGGTGGAGAACAACTGGCTGGGCGATAAAACAGGGCAGGGCTTTTTCAAAAAAACAAAATCGACCAGCGGCGAAAAAGAAATACTTACGCTCAATTTAAAAACACTCGAATACGGCCCACGCCAAAAACCGAAATTTGCAACGCTCGAAACGGCCAAACCAATTGAAGATTTAAAGACGAGAATAAAAGCATTGTGTGCAGGAACTGATAAAGCAGGTGAATTTTACCGCCTGTTTCATTACAACCTGTTCTCTTATATTTCTCATCGGATTCCTGAGATTAGTGATGAATTGTATCGTGTTGACGATGGTATGATGGCAGGCTTTGGCTGGGAGATAGGTGCGTTTGAAAGCTGGGATGTATTGGGTGTTGCAAAAACCACTGAAGCTATGAAAGCGGCTGGGCACAAAGTAGCGCCGTGGATTGATGAAATGATTGCCAGCGGTGCTTCATCTTTTTACAAAGTGGAGAACGGCAAGAAAATGTATTACGATGTGCCTACAAAATCGTACAAAACAATGCCGGGTGCCGATGCATTTATTGTGATGAAGAATTTTGAGAACGAAACTGTTTGGAAAAATTCTGCTTGTCGTACTTACCATTTGGGTGGCGATGTGTTGGGATTGGAGTGGTACACAAAAATGGGTAGCATTGGTGGTGAAGTGTTGGAAGGTATTCAAAACTCAATTGCTTTAGCAGAAGATAAATACAAAGGATTAGTTATTGCCAACGATGGCGCCAACTTCAGCGCCGGTGCAAATGTGGCCATGATATTTATGATGGCGATTGAGCAGGATTATGATGAAATTGATATGGCAATCCGGCAGTTTCAAAATACGATGATGAGGGTTCGTTACTCAGGAATTCCGGTTGTATTGGCACCACATGGATTGGCTTTAGGAGGCGGTTGTGAAATGAGTTTACATGCCGATAAAGTTATTGCGGCGGCTGAAACCTATACCGGACTTGTGGAAGTTGGCATTGGTGTAATTCCCGGTGGCGGTGGTACCAAAGAATTTGTTTTA
>JBKJPN010000045.1:0-26776 GCA_046595125.1 Ferruginibacter sp. | reverse complement strand
TTCTTAACCAATGCATCCGCTTCTTTAATGCCTTCTTTCTTTTGGGCAATAAATTCCTGAATACCGTTTATCTCCTCTTCCACTCGAGTTTGCCTTGCATGCAAGCCTTCAATTTCATCTTCCAGGTCTTTAACCTCCATAGGTAATTCACCTTTCAGGATCTGAATTTCATCCAGCTTACAATCTACTTTTTGCAAAAGTACCAGTGCGCTTAATTTTTCTTCGATAGAGAATTCTTTAACTGCGGCCATTTTTATTTTTGAAGTTTGATATTTAAAATTACAGGAAGTAATGTACCGGATTGGTTTTTACACCTGTTTTAAGGACGGCAAAGGTAGGGAATTTTTGCCTCAAAATGTCAAATAAAAGGTCGATTGTGTACTGTTCGCTCTCGTAGTGGCCAATATCTGCAATGACCAAGCGGCTATTGGCATCAAAAAAATCATGGTATTTTACATCGCCGGTAATGTAAAACTGAGCTCCAGCCGCTGCTGCAGCACCTATCAAGAAGCTGCCGGCACCGCCGCAAAGGGCAATTTTAGTAACTGGCTTATCGAGTAGCAGCGTATGCCGTATTACAGAAAGATTGAATTTTTCTTTTAAAAGGGCCAAAAATGCAGTTTCGCTGATGGGTTGGGTCAGTTCTCCAACCAAACCGCTTCCAATCTGTTGATTCTTGTTGTCCAGATCTATTATGCCATATGCAACTTCTTCGTAAGGATGAGCTGTTTGCAACGCATTAATAATACTATTTTGCTGCCATGCGGGGAAAATCATTTCTATCTTCAGTTCGTCTTCGCTATGCCTGCTGCCTATTTCTCCAATAAATGGGTTGCTGCCTTCGCCAGCCTTAAAAGTTCCCTCACCGGCAATATTAAAACTACACTCACTATAATTACTCACATTTCCACCGCCTGCTGCAAACAAGGCTGAGCGTAGCTTTTCGGCATGTTCAACCGGCACATAAGTATATAATTTTTTGAGTGTATTGCTTTTGAGCTGCAGTATCTGCCTGTTTATCAACCCTAGTTTATCGGCAATGGCTGCATTTACGCCGTGCAGCACGTTATCAAGATTAGTATGAATGGCATAAATGGCAATATCATTTTTAATGGCCATGATTATGGTTTGCTCCACATAGTTTTTGCCTGTAATCTTCCTTAACCCGCCAAAAATAATAGGATGGTGGGCCACAATAAGATTGCATTTCTTTTCAATAGCTTCATTTACAACCGCTTCAGTAGCATCTAAGCTGGTGATGATGCCGGTGCAATTCCATTGACTGTTACCGGTAAGCAATCCGGCGTTATCGTATGACTCCTGTAAGGATGGTGGCGCAACCGATTCTAAAAAATTTGTGATTTCTTGTATCGTCATTTGCTAAAATTAAAATATGAATTTGACAACGCAGCATTTTTAATATCGAAATATTATTGCCATGAATAGTAGCTTCTCAGTTTTTTCCGGTTATTTACAACATGTTGACGGTTGAAGCGTTAGCATTAAAGTACAACGATAAAGCTGAAGCCTTTAACTGGTTTGAATAAAAAATCAGATATTTACAACACATTAAACAATTGCTATGAAAGTTTTAATAACTCGCTTGACGATAATGTTTTTTGGAGCTGTTTTGTTGTTGACCGTTTTAAGCAGTTGCAGCAAATCGGCTGTGGAAGCTGCGCAAACTACTTATGCGCAACAACAATTTGAAGAGAATATCCTCAACAAAAATTTCAGGGTTTATTTGGCGACGGATAATGGCACCGACCTTACCAGCCAATACAGCGGCTATACCTTTGTGCTGCTAAAATCAACTTATTACAACGGCCCCATGACCGCAGTAAAAAACGGCGTTACTTACAACGGCACTTGGAGCAGTAACGATGACTACAGCAAATTAGTTATCAGTTTTTCTTCGGCACCTGCTGAATTTGTTTTTTTAAACAGGGAATGGAAGTTTACCAAAAAAGCGCTGCCCATTATGGAACTGGCGCCCTGGGGTACCCTCGAGCCTAAAGTGCTGCACATGGAGCGGTTTTAATTAACCCTTCAGTTTATTTACCAGATCAACATATTGCTGCATACTTTCTTCAGATGATTTTCCTTTAAGTGCAGTCCATGCATCGTACTTGGCTTTGTTTACAAAATCAAAAGGATTGGTTGGAGCATCGCCGCTTACATCACCATCAGTTGATTGCTTGTATAAAGAATATAACTGCAATAAAATTTCGTTGCTGGGTTTTTCGGATAGTGATTTACTATCTGTAATTGCTTTTTCAAACTGTTCTTTAATTTCCATGTTTTTTTATTGCGAATTTAGTGGATGAATACTGCAAATTCGAAAAAACTTGCATCAGTTTTGACTCCACTCGTCCCCCAAAATTATTTCCCCCATCCACCTAATTCTATTTATCTTTAATACAGTTACTTACCCCCAATTGGGTGTCCAAAACATACTGCCATGATGGAATTTTTTGAAACTATGTCGCCGCTGTTGAGAACTTTTTGGTATATCGCAATACCAACCAGTCTAATCTTTGTTATACAAACCATTATGACTTTTGTTGGCGCCGATGCCAGCGATGGTGTAGATGCTGATTTTGACAGCAACCTGCACGGTGCTGATGCACCGTTTCAGCTTTTTTCGCTGCGAAACCTTATTAATTTTTTACTCGGTTTCAGCTGGGGAGGCATTACGTTTTACAATACCATAAGTTCCCCTTCCCTGCTCATATGTTTTGCCTTGTTTATTGGGCTGGTATTTTTATTTGTATTTTTTATCATCATCAAACAGGTACAAAAGCTAAGCGAAGACAATAGTTTTAAATTAACCAACGCTCTCAACAAATCGGCCGAGGTTTATTTAACCATACCTGGCCAAAGAAGCGGAAAGGGAAAAGTGATGATTAGCGTTAACGGCGCTTTTCATGAGCTACAGGCCATGACGGAAAATGAAGCTATTCCAACAGGTGCTGTTGTAAAAGTTGTAAAGATTATCAATGAAGATATTTTAATCGTAGAACCCATTTAACCAAACAAACATGACACCAATTGCATTGATTGCCATAGGCGCAATCGTACTCTTTGTAACTATTCTGGCGCTAGTATCACGGTATAAAAGATGTCCGTCGGATAAAATTTTAGTGATTTACGGCCGCACCGGCGGAACCTCTGCCAAATGTGTGCACGGCGGTGGAGCATTTATTTGGCCTGTGATACAGGATTATGCATTCCTGGATTTGAAGCCGCTTTCGATTGAAGCCAATCTAACCAATGCGCTGAGCCGCCAGAACATCAGGGTGGATGTGCCTTGTCGTTTTACCATCGCCATTTCTACCGAACCCGAAAGTATGAATACTGCTGCTGAACGTTTGCTGGGTTTAAGTCCCGAGCAGATACAGGAGCTTTCGAAAGATATTTTATTTGGTCAGTTACGTTTGGTAATTGCCACCATGATGATTGAGGAGATTAACAGTGATAGAGACAAATTCTTAGACAATATTTCGAAAAATGTTGATAGTGAATTAAGGAAAATCGGTTTAAAACTCATCAACGTAAACGTCACGGATATTAAAGATGAGTCGGGCTATATCGAGGCATTGGGTAAGGAAGCTGCAGCCAAGGCGATTAACGAAGCAAAAGTTAGTGTGGCCGAGCAGGAAAAAATTGGTGAAACCGGAAAGGCTTTAGCCGATAGAGAAAAAGATACACAGATTGCAGAAACGCATCGTGACCGTGATGTGAAGATTGCCAATACTGAAAAAGACAGAGAAGTAAGTATTGCTATGGCAGCAAAAGATGAAGCCATTGGTAAGGCAGAAGCCGGAAGAGATACCCGTGTAAAAACATCGGAAGCTAATGCGGTAGCTGTTAAGGGTGAGAATACAGCAAAAATTGAAATAGCAAATTCGGATGCCCTGCGCAGAGAAAAGGAAGCGGAAGCCTTACGCATTGCCATCAGCGCCGAGAAAGTGCAGCAGGCAAAAGCATTGGAAGAATCTTATGTGGCTGAACAAAAAGCGGAAGCAGCCCGTTCGGAACGAGAAAGAAGTACTCAGGTGGCTAATATTGTGATACCTGCCGAAATTGCCAAGCAGCGTGCCATCATTGAAGCACAGGCCATTGCCGAAAGTATTCGTGAAAATGCAAAGGGTGAAGCCGATGCCATTTTTGCCAAGATGGATGCCGAAGCTAGGGGTTTGTATGAGATATTAACCAAGCAAGCCCAAGGTTATAAAGAAGTAGTTGCGGCGGCTGGTGGTGATCCTACCAAAGCATTCCAATTATTATTGATAGAGAAATTACCTGAGCTGGTTAAAACACAAGTGGAAGCAGTTAAAAATATCAAGATTGATAAAATTACTGTTTGGGATTCGGCCAACGGAGGTAGCGGAGATGGTAATACCACCACTGCTAATTTTGTTTCCGGCTTGATGCGTACGGTACCGCCATTAAATGATTTGTTTAACATGGCAGGGCTTAATTTACCTTCTTATTTAAAAGGAAATGATAAGGAGAAAGAAGGAGGAGAAACAGAAAAAAAAGTTGAAGAATAAAAACAACAATGTAAAAATAAATTTGCAATAAAAAAGCGTTCCGTAAATTACGGAACGCTTTTTTATTGATTCTGTTGGTTGCTTTACTCCTGTTTAGCGTCTGTGTTTTCTGTAATTTTTGAAACACCTCTGTGGGTTGATTTTATTGCTGCGAATTTAATTTTAAGGCCCGCAATTTTTATATTATCTGCCGATGCGATTCCTTCCTTTTCAACAACATTTTTTCTGGTGTCAAGTGCTTCATACAATACTTTTATCTCGTCCCAGTCTTCCCTTGTATATTTATTTTTATTTTCATCAACAGTATTTACAAAATGTTTGTACACATCCAGTATATTATTGGCATTTACAAATGAAAAGGTCATATCGGCACCAATTTTTCCTTCGCCAAATAAATTGTTTCTGAGTACCATTCTGTAATCGGAGGCTGCGGCAAGTTTAGCAGCATCTTCTTTTTCTTTTAGCTTAGTTTCATATTCTTTCTTCATGGCTTCATACTTTGCCTTGCTGATTTCAGTATTTGTTTTTTCTTCAGACGAAAGCTTATCGAACGCCTGATCTGCCTTAGTCACCCTAACCTGGTACCCGTTATCAATGGCAGTCCAGTTGGCTATGGTGTAAACACGTGGAGCAGTTTCAACAGAATCTACGTATTGCGTTAAGCTTTCCGCATCCTGTTTCGCCATGTCATTTCCTGAATTGCTGCAGGCCACAAAACTACCTGCTATGATTACCGCAGTAATCATGAATTTTATCTTTTTCATAATTATAAGTTTTATACCCCCAGTAAACCAAGATTTATGCCAAAATTATCATTCGCCTCAAAACTATTGCTGACAAAGGATTTCAAGTTTCAATAGAAGATGATATAACAAGGGTCTAAAAAAATGGAGTCTAAAAAAAAGAAAAAAGAAAGAGCCAGACTTTCAAAGTCTGGCTCTTTCTTTAAGCTGATTCTTTTAGGGTTTTATAATTGTTATTTCCACCCTTCTATTTAACCAAGTTTGCTCAGCACTAATTGGCCTGGTGGATCCATAAAAAGAAGTTGTTATTCTTTTGGGTTCAATACTATAACTTTTGAAATAGTCTTTTACAATTTTTGCCCTGTCGGCCGAAATCTGCATATTGGAAGCCTCTGTACCAAATTGATCGGCGTGGCCAGTAATTTCAACTTTTAAAGTATTATCAGATTTTAAAACATCTACAACCTGCCTTAAAACTGCGTACGCTTCCGATACTAATTCAGTTCTGTCAAAATCAAACCTAACATTATAAGTTATTGCTCCATCGGAAGATTCGATTATGTCGCCGCTTTTTGCCACCTTAAACGGGCAACCAAAATTTTCGACCGTTCCTTTTACATTGGGACACCTGTCAGTTTTATCAGGTACTCCATCACCATCCGTATCAACTACTACTTCTGCTTCGGTTAACGGGCATCCATGATTACCTGAATCGCCTTTCTCATTCGGGCATTTATCATTCTCATCATTCAGTCCATCCCCATCAGTATCCGGTATCGGGCAGCCATCATATCGGTAGTATCCTTTCACATCAGGACATTTGTCATCCTTATCAGCAATATAGTCGCCATCTCTGTCGGGGCAACCATATACGGTACCTTTTTCATTGGGGCACTTATCTTTTGAATCAACCACACCATCGCCATCGCTATCCATTTTATCCGGATCA
Source organism: Ferruginibacter sp. (assembly GCA_046595125.1). GTDB lineage: Bacteria > Bacteroidota > Bacteroidia > Chitinophagales > Chitinophagaceae > Ferruginibacter. The sequence goes on along the minus strand of JBKJPN010000045.1, from coordinate 20,528 downwards.
ACAGTTATTTTTGCTGTTTCTTTAACAGGAATTTCTTTTTTAGGCTTAACTTTTTTGGGGGTTGCAGCTAACTTTCCCTGCTGCCCAAATCCCAGTGAATAATACATATAATCTTGCGTTATGCCTGTTGTCAACGCCTTTCGCCACTGTGATTGAATTATAAGATACCCTTTGTCGCTAACCCTGAACTGAAGCCCAACACCTAACGGTGCATAGGCAGCCAGCTTGTTGCCAAAATAACCTGCACCTGTACCAGCGGTTAAGAAAGGGTTGATTCTGACATTGTTTTTAAAGACCCTAGCATGCAGTAATATATCCAGCGTGGCGCTGAAAGCAGCCTGCCCAGTGGAATCACCTTTTACAAATAACTTTGGAAAATTTGAAAAAGTACCTCCCAGATTGGTGGAAAAATCTACATGCGTACCCAGGCCCCGCCAGTAACTTAAAACAAGGCCAAATGAGGTATTGCCCGATTTGAAATATTCTTTTGGTTTAAATGCATGGCTGAATGAAGAATCGTTTAGCTTTTTTATGAACCCATAGTCCGAAATGTTCGGACTGAAAATAAACAACCCTTTCTTTTTTGTATTTAATTGTTGTGCAGATGATGCTGAAAAACATAAACAGCTTATAATCGCTAAAATAACTTGTTTTGGCTTCATAGTCATTACATTGGAGTCAAAGTAACGGCTTTTTCAAGATAAAAGTATACTTAAAGCCGTTACCCCTGCTTTTATTTTCGTAAAAAAAACCATTTCAACACAATTTTTAGGAACAAAATGTTGTTATTATACTAAGTATAAAGTGCAACGCATTTAGTACTTATCCAATTATCCATTTAAAAACAAAACGTGGCCAGGACTATGTATCCTAAAACTATACCTAGGCATTACTTTCTTATATTAATTGCGCTACTTGCTTTTAACTTTACTGCCATAAGTCAGCTCAGGTCCGATTTTTCGGCTACACCTACCTCAGGCTGTTCTCCGCAGGTTATCAATTTTACAGATCTTTCAACAGGTAATCCAACACAATGGCAATGGGACCTTGGCAATGGAACTACTTCATTTTTGCAAAACCCTTCGGGCACTTATTTTACGCCCGGCCAGTACACGGTAAGGTTAATCGTTTCTAATGCCACTCAATCCGATACCCTGATTAAAACACAATACATAACCATCTTCTCAATACCGGTTACCAATTTCAGCGCTACACCTACTTCGGGTTGTATCCCATTAAACGTTCAATTTACTGATGGCAGCAGTTCCAGCAACTCTTCCATTACACAGTGGCTTTGGGATTTTGGCGATGGCACCACTGGTACTACTCAAAACCCTGTTCATACATACAACGCGGCTGGTAACTTTACAGTAACACTAAGGGTAACCAATGCATCGGGGTGTTCCAAAACATTATCAAGGACCAACTATATTCAGGCCAGCAATGGCGTTACTGCAAACTTTACCAACACAGCACCTAGTGGTTGCAGTTTGCCAATTACAATAAATTTCACCAACACATCAACCGGTGCAGGTACGCTAAGTTATTTGTGGAATTTTGGAGATGGCGGTACATCTACGCTGCAGCATCCATCCCACACTTACCTAGCTGGAGGAAACTACACCGTTACGTTAAGAGTTACCAGCAGCACGGGTTGTATCAACACGATAACCAGAACGAATGCCGTTGTAATTCAAATATTACAGGCTGGTTTCAACAGCCCCGCACTTGCATGTGTTAACGATGCTGTTAGCTTTACCAATACTACTACACCCGCACCAACTTCTGTTACATGGACCTTTGGTGACGGAGGGGCATCTACATTCCTTAGTACAACATACGCGTACGCCGCACCGGGCGTTTATACAGTTAAAATGGTGGCAACCGCAGGTGGCTGTTCCGATTCTCTTTCAAGAAATATTTCAATTATGGCAAAACCCACCGCAAGTTTTACTGCGAGTAACAGGGTAGCCTGCAGACCTCCATTAACAGTTAATTTTACCAATACCAGCACTGGGGGCTTTAGTTACAACTGGGATTTTGGCGATGGCTCTACTTCAACCGTATTCAGTCCATCGCATACTTATACAAGCTACGGTTCGTTCCATGTTACACTGGTAGTTAGCACTCTTTTTGGCTGCAGCGAATCGTTGGTATTAAATAACTATGTGCAGATTATTGCACCGCAGGCTGCCATCAATAATTTACCACAAAGCGGTTGTGCACCCCTTGCCTGGACATTTACTTCTGGCACTTCATCTCCGGATCCGGTAGTAAGTTATTTATGGAATTTTGGTGATGGCAGCACCTCTACCGCGGTAAGCCCTACACATGTTTTTCCAACGGGTACTTATGATATTACATTGATAGTAACTACAGTTGGCGGATGTAAAGACACCGTTGTTGTTACCCAAGGAATTATTGCTTCTGATAAACCTACTGCTAACTTTTCGGCAACTCCACGAAATGCTTGTGCTTTTACCGATGTTATCTTTACCGATTTATCGACCAGCAATGTAACCCGCTGGCAGTGGGATTTTGGTGATGGTGGTTCATCTACCACACAAAACCCTATTTACCAATATCAAGACACCGGATTCTTTACCGTGCGACTGATTGTCTGGAATGGCAACTGCCCCGATACACTTATTTTAACCAATTACATTTATATTAAAGCACCTATTGCATCTTTTACACCAGCTTTTTTATGTACCAATCCTTACGCATATACTTTTACCGATAACTCAATTGGTCCTGATGACTGGCTTTGGAATTTTGGCGATGGTGCTACATCAACTCTGCAAAACAATGTTCACACCTATGGCTCCACTGGAACATATACAGTATCGTTGTTTGTAACAAATCACACAACAGGTTGTAGCCACCAACAAACCCAAACTATACGCATTGTTGATGAAGTGGCAAATTTTGCCGCTACTGATACGGTGCTGTGCCGAAATACTTCAACCACATTTGATGCCATTGGCAATACACCGGGTACCATTGCCAGTTTTGATTGGATTTTTGGCGACGGACAATCCGGAACTGGGCAAACCGTGGCTCATACTTATGTAAATGCAGGGCTATATTCTGTTCAATTAATTATTACTGATATTTCGGGCTGTAAAGACACGCTTGATAAAATACAATACATACGTGTTAATGGACCTGTGGCAAATTTCAGCATACCAAATGGCGGCAGCTGTTTAAACAATTTGGTTGTGTTTGTCGATAGTTCATCAAACGATGGCTTTAATCCAATTGTTAGCTGGGTTTGGAATTTTGGAGATGGCAACATGCAAACTTTTACCGCTCCACCGTTTACACATACTTACCTTGGATCGGGCACATACAATGTAACTTTAAAAACAATTGACGCAGTTGGCTGCAGTGATAGTACAACAAATGCACAAACCATTATCATATCTGAGCCTGTAGCCGATTTCAGCAGCTCCGATACATTATCATGCCCCAGCCAGATCATCAGTTTTACCAATGCATCTACAGGACCCAATCTTAGTTACCAATGGGATTTTGGTGATGGTGGCACAAGCACAATGACTGACCCGTCGCATACTTTCAACATCGAAGGTATTTACCCAGTACATTTATTAATCACGGATCAATATGGTTGTCAGGATTCAATCAGTAAAAATATACATATCGAATCGCCACACGCAAGTTTTACTGTTTCCGATTCGGTGAGCACTTGCCCACCGCTGATTGTAAACTTTACCAACACATCCATTCATGGTTATTCAATTCAATGGGATTTTGGTGATGGCAGTACTTCTTCTGCTCCCAACCCAATTCACATTTATAATGAGCCGGGTGTGTTTATTGCTATGCTAGCCGTGTCGGGACCGGGCAATAATTGTTTTGATACCGTGTATAAACAAATTACCATTAGCGGCCCATCGGGAACATTTACTTACGACCCATTGAATGGCTGTAGTCCACATACCGTAAATTTTGTTTCCAATGCAATCGACAATCAAAGTTTTGTTTGGGATTTTAATGATGGCTCCATAATAAATACACAGGATTCAACTATTTCCTACACCTATACCTTACCGGGTGCATATCTCCCCAAAGTTATTCTGCTTGATGCTAATGGATGCCAAGTGCCAATAGTAGGCGTTGACACTATAAATGTGTATGGTGTAAAAGTAAACTTTGGCTACGATGGACTGCCACGTTGCAATCTGGGACTTATCCAGTTTTCAGATTCATCTGTACTCAATGATTTAAACCCTGTTTACAACTGGAGTTTTGGCGATGGAGGTACATCTAACTTACAAAGCCCATCTCATTTTTACGCAGCTCCCGGCCAATATACACCGCAGTTAATTGTTACCACCAACAGAGGTTGTACCGATACCGCAGCACTCACAGTACCGGTGCAGATTGTTGCTTCGCCCGATGCCGATTTTACCAATGCAATTAATGGATGCACACCAGTTTCTGCAAATTTTAATGCGGTACTTAATGTGCCAGATACTTCGGTAGTAACCTGGCAATGGAATCTGGGCAACGGAACTACTTCTACATTACAAAGCCCGCCAACACAAACTTATACAACGGCGCAGGTTTATAACATAACGCTTATTGCCACCAACTCTACCGGCTGTATGGATACTGTCATAAAAAGTTTTGAAGTGTATCCAATACCGGTTATCAACGCTGGTCCTAACGTACAGATTTGCCGTGGTACGCCAACACAACTTACTGCAAATGGAGGTGCTACATATGTTTGGTCGCCGGCTGCTGGATTAAGTTGTACCAGTTGTGCAAACCCAATAGCATCGCCCAACTTCAATCAAAAATATTTGGTAACAGGCTCTTCAATTTATGGATGCCGGAATATTGATTCGTTGAACATCACCGTTATTCAGCCTTTTGTAATGACAAATAAACGTGATGACACACTTTGTATTGGAGGCTCAGTAAGATTATTTGCCGACGGTGCAAATAGTTATGAATGGACACCATCCAACGGTTTAAGTAATGTAACATCTGCCATACCGGTTGCAAGCCCCAAAACTACCACTACCTACCGTGTTGTTGGTAGCGATGCTTACGGCTGTTTTAAGGATACGGGTTACACAACCATCAGGGTTTATCCAATTCCTCAGGTTGATGCAGGCAAAGATATTACCATGAAGATTGGCGGCCAGCCAGTTGTGTTGAAACCAACTTTATCGCCCGATGTTACCTGGACACAGTGGCTGACATCGCCAGGTATTGTTGCTTTTAACCCGCCAAACTTATCCGTTAAACCTTCGCAAACTACACAGTACACTGTAGAAGTGAGAAACGACGGAGGGTGCAAGGCAACTGATCATGTTACCGTATTTGTTTTTTGCGATGGCACCAATGTTTTTATTCCGAATACTTTTTCGCCCAACGGCGATGGTGCAAATGATATATTCTTTCCCAGAGGTTCAGGTATTTTTAAAATAAAGTTGTTACGCATTTTTAATCGTTGGGGTGAAGTAGTTTTTGAAAAAGTAAATTTTTCGCCAAATGATCCAACCGCAGGCTGGGATGGCACCGTGAAAGGCGTGAAACAAAACAGCGATGTATTTGTGTACACTGCAGAAGTGCTTTGCGAAAACAATACTCCGATGATTCTTAATGGAAATATTGCATTACTCCGATAACCTTATAAAGAATGAAAAGAATTTTAATCCATATTATTTGCTTGCCTGTGTTACTACTGTTGTTAAATACGGCTAGCGCACAGGATATTCATTTTTCGCAATTTTTTGAAACACCTTTGCTGCGCAACCCTTCGCTGGCTGGTATTTTTAAAGGCGATGTGCGGGTACAATCTATTTACCGAAGCCAGTGGAATAATATTACAGATGCATATCGAACCGGTTCCTTTAATGTTGAATTCAAAAAACCCGTTGGACGTGGCGATGACTTTTTAACCATTGGCGCACAAGTACTGTATGACCGTGCAGGAACCATTGCTTTAACTTCTACACATTTATTGCCAGTTTTAAATTATCAAAAATCATTAAGCACCGACAGGAATATGTATTTATCGCTTGGCTTTATGGGTGGTTTAGTACAAAGAAAATTTGATGAAAGTAAGATGACAACCAATAGCCAGTACAATGGAATGGGATACGACCCCGCATTAGGCACCGGCGAAAATTTCAATCAAACGTCGTACAGATATCTGGATGGCAGTGTGGGCATGAGTTTTAATACCCAACTTGGCGAAAACGAGAACAACAATATTTATCTTGGCTTAGCCTACCATCATTTTAATAAGTCCAATAACATATCATTTTATAGTAACCCTGGTTTGGAGATGGTGCCTAAATGGGTTGGCTCTGCAGGGTTAAGGATGAATGTAAGCGAAGAGTCGTATTTCACTATTTATGGCGATTACAGCAAGCAAGGCGAATACAAAGAAACTGTTGCAGGTTTTATTTACAGCTATAGGCTTGGTGACCCCGAGGATCCAAGATATGTGTTACATCTCGGCAGTATGATTCGTTTGAAAGATGCACTGGTACCTCTGCTTAAAATTGATATTGGACATATGGCCATATCGGCGAGCTATGATGTTAATACATCGCAACTCCGCAATGCCAGTTATGGAAGAGGCGGTTATGAATTTGCATTAAGTTATCAGAACTATAATAAGAAAGACAATAGTACAAGTAATACGGTTCGCTGTCCCAAGTTTTAAATTCCGTCACTCGTTTCGTTGATGGCCTTATTTTTTTCAATAAGGTGCTGCAACTCATCAGCAAAAACAGCAAAATCTGCACAATCCTCTGAGCTTGCCAGTTTAAAGTTATCGGTAAATAATAAAATGGCTTCCCCTTAACTTTCCAGATGATGTATGATAGTGCTTCTTTTAATGATCCGCTTAAACCGGCCCGTAATAAATAAACGCATAGCCTGCTCGTCTTCTACCTTTACAATAAAATCTTGGGAGAATTCTTATACAATGAGCAATCAATATCCCAATGCTTCCACAAATTGAGATAGCACTCTGGACAAATTTTCTTTTCAATCGTTAACCTTGAAATGGGCACATTAAATTTTATGGGTGCCAGTGTAGTTTAATATTCATCTACCAAAGCACAGCCGCCTTCTTCAAATTGTATTTCGGATATTTTCCAGCGTTCATCGCTTTGAAAAACCGAATTGATTGTTTCTTCAACTGGAGTGGTTTTAAAAAATAAAACGCTTAATCAAACGGTATGATTTTAATGAGTACCCACATGGGCATGGGTAAAAAATGGAAAACTTGTAACTGATTTTTGAATGAAAAATAAGCAACAAAAGCCCAGCCAGCGATATCTCAGCTACAAATGGATTAAGAAAGTCGGAAATAAAAAAGGCTCACTTTCGTGCGCTTTTGGTGGAAAGTATCAGTGATTTGCCCAACTATTTTGAAAAAGAGTCAGTTGCTGTACATGACTTCATCATTACGTATTTGAGTGGTTTCGTTTAGCATGAATGGCCTGGATAGAGTTTAACAAATAATCGTACCCAGATAAGTTTGTGTATTAATTTATTTATAAAAGTGAGTTTATGTTTTGAAATGGAGTTTGTATTATTAATATTGGCGTGGGACTCTGTTATCAGGCTGCAACTCTTTGTAAAATAACTTTACAAGGAATAGAAGAGGTAACTTTTATCAAATGATTTTTGTGAAGCGGTATTGCGAAATAATCGCCAGGTACCAGTTGGTTTACCTGATCTTCAACGATAATATCACAGGTACCTTCAACAACAAGAAATCTTTCATATTCATTATCATGTACTTCATGTGGAGCATAATCTTTCAACCATACAATGGCTGTAATGGCCTCCGGCGTGTATCCGATTATTTTTGCAAACAAGCTATCAGTATCCGATGCTACCATATCACTGCGGTTTAACCAACTTTCAAAATGGGCTATTTGTGAACTTTCATTCAGCAATGGTGGTACAGAAATAGGTTCTCCATTTTTTAATCTTTCTGTATAATCAATGGTAGCTAATAAAAAAGGTCTTATGATTGGGTTAGGATCTATTGCATTTGCTATAGTATAACTTTCAAGAGATTCTCTAATCAATACAATCTCCTGTTTTACAGCAGGATCTGAAGATGCCATCATCTCCACATCTTTAGTTTCATCTTCGCTAGTAATGCCTAAGATATACAACTCCAGGATGCCCGATTCAATATATTCTTTGCTACTTAACATGCTACTATATTTTCTCTAAGGCGTTGTACCGCCTGCTTTATATTTGTTTTAATTTCATCAACATTCATATCGAGTAATGTTGCTACTTCTATACAACTTAGCCTTTTATTGTAAACTAAATCAAATACTATTGCATCAGTCCCCAAATTAGATATCCCCTTGTTAGCTGCTTCATATACGGCGTTATTGCCTTGGAGGTTTCCTGTCGCGTTTGCGGGCAGTTTTTCAAAGGCTATTTTACGGGCCATATTAATTAACCAGATAAATAAAGAACTATCAGAATTATTGAACCGACTGATTGTTTTCCAGGCATTTACAAAGGTTAGCTGCAGGGCATTTTCTGCCATATGCTCATTGTCAATAATCTTGCTGATAATACCGAGTATGGCAGGGGCATATTTATTATAAATCAAGCCAAAGCACTGTTGATCGTCAGCTTGTACAGCCATAACTAATCGGGTATCATCATCAGGCTTATGTAAATCTTTCGACATAGTTAGTGAACCGCAATAGCTGTTAATAAGGTCTATAGGATAGTAAATATATGTTAAGCAGGGGAGTCTGCAAAACTATATAGAGTTGAGATTGCAGGTTATGAATAGGTTATTTTATTCACTGCCCAGCTAAACTTGGCGAAGCTGGTGTGCATGATTTTTTTTCTTATTCCTTTTTTTGACAAAAAAACGAGAAAATTCAACAACAACACAAGCGGCACCCCGAAATAATCGGGATAACCCAATCAGAGAATAGAACTGGATAAACCTTTTACCAGTACACGTTTAGCTTATTTCCGTAACGAATAATTATTTTTCATGAATGTTAAAATTCAATATGGTAGCTGCTTTTAACATTTAGGAGAAAGTATTGGGGTCGAACTGACGACCTATTTCCCAATATATATTTGGACAGTAAGCACCCATTCATTGTATCCTTTAGACATAATGATTAGCCACTCAATGTATTTTCGGCTCTTTTTATTTTTAATCTTCAACGCACGTTTATGAGCATCATCTCAATTGTTAAACTCTTCGCAGTATTTTAAAATCCAGTCTGTAGCTTTTGATGTGAGAGTAGAAATACCTTCAATATGTTGCAACAGCCTAATGGATACATCTTTAGTGTAGCCGATGTAATATTTATCTAGCTTTTTAGAATAGATCATATAAACAGTAAATGCCAAGAAATAAAAAAGGCTCACAAACGTGAGCCTTGGTGGAGAGTATCGGGGTCGAACCGACGACCTCTTGCATGCCATGCAAGCGCTCTAGCCAACTGAGCTAACCCCCCAAAAGGAGTGCAAATATAACAGCACAATCCTTTGCTTCAAAATCAATTTTTAATCATTCTTATTTGCCGGAGAACTTTGTGTATTACTTGCACCGCCATTTACTTTGTTAGCTCCTGATTCAAGTGATTTAAGCGCATCAAGATTCTGACGTGCTAAAACAAAAGTACTGTCTAACAAAAGTGCTTTTTCAAAATATTGTTTTGCCTCTGCCTTCTTATCAAGATCGTACAATGTTAATGCCTGTATATTATAAATGCCGGCTTGTAGATAAGTGCGGCCCAATTGTTCGCCTGCATTATAAGTCATGGTGTATTCAGGTTTAAAAACAAGGCTTTGGGTGCTGTTGGCAGTTGCCAGGCATTCTGCCAGCCGTTTTATGCTGTATTGCAATTCCATTAATTGATAAGCATGGTATGGGCTTTTAGTTTTGGCATACAATTTTTCGAATAAACTAATAGCCTCTTTGGGCTGATTTAATTTATCCAGGCAGATTCCCTTCATTTCCATCAACATTAAATCTTCTGGTTTTGCCTTCAATCTTTTATCGGCCCAGTAATAACATTGAACGTAAGAATTTTGCTGCATGTACAACATGGCCAAAGTATCTTCATAAACAGAATTGGCCCCCTGATCATTAACATAATAATTTAATGCAGTAACAGCTGTTGCCAAATCACCTGTACCAGCCGATTGTTGAAATACTTTTAAATGCGGATTTGTAGTTGACGTTCCTTTTGTTTGTGCAACTAGGGATATGCTGAAAAGGCATATAAGGGATACAAAGATTATTTTTTTCATGTTAGTTTTTTGAACATGTAAATTAACAAAAAAAACCGGAAGTGAATTCCGGTTTAACGATATTATGGTAGTATAAATTAATCACCCCAAATTTCCTCTTTTCCATCCAGCCAAGCTTTTACCAGCCTGGTACTTACCGACTTAGGCCTTTCTAATGGGAATCCTAAGGCTCGGTCCCAGCAAAGGCTTGCTAATACACCCAGCGATCTGGAAACACCAAAAAGCACAGTGTAAAATTCATATTCAACCATTCCGTAGTGCACCAGTAGTGCACCACTATGTGCATCCACGTTTGGCCATGGATTTTTAATTTTAGCGATAGACCCTAACACAGGTGGTACTGCTTCATAAATATTCCAAACAGTTTGCACCAACGGATCATCGGGCATATGTTTTTTACCAAATTCCATTTGCGCAATAAAACGAGGATCGGTTTCTCTTAACACCGCATGGCCGTAACCCGGTACCACTTTCCCTTCGCTTAAAGTTTTCTTAACGTACTCTTCAATTTGTTCTTTCGAAGGCGTATCACTCCCAATACTTTCCCTCATTTCATAAATCCATTTAATCACTTCCTGATTTGCCAATCCGTGTAAAGGACCTGCAAGGCCGTTCATACCTGCAGCAAAACTTAAATAAGGATCAGCTAATGCAGAACCTACCAAGTGTACGGTGTGTGCCGAAACGTTACCTCCCTCATGATCAGCATGTATCGTCATATATAAACGCATCAACTCTTTAAATCCTTCATCTTCATAACCCATCATATGGGCAAAATTACCAGCCCAGTCGAGTAAACCATTGGGTTGTATATGATCACCGCCTTTGTATTTGCGGCGATAGATATACGCTGCAATTCGTGGCAGCCTTGCAATTAAATCCATTGAATCATCAAACACAGCATCCCAGTATTCCGACTTGCTCATACCCTTGGCATATCGCTTGGCAAAATTGCTTTCCGTTTGCAAACTCATAATGGCAACTACAAATTGCGTCATTGGATGAGAATTAATAGGCAAAGCCTCAATGGATGCAAAAACATAATTAGGCACATGACTGCGACGCTGCCAGGTACTACTTAAATGCTGCGCTTCCTCGTCGGTAGGTAAAGCGCCAACTAACATCAGGTAGAATAAACCCTCTGGCAAAGGTTCTGTACCGCCGGGTGCCTTAGGAAGTTTTTCTCTTAACTCGGGAATTGAATATCCACGAAAGCGAATACCGTCCTGCGCATCAAGCAATGATGTTTCACTTACCAATGCAGTGATACCTCTCATGCCTGCATATATCTGGCTTAAAGTTACTTCTCCAATAACTTTGTCGCCATGCTCTTTCAGTATCCCTTTAATATCTCCGGCTATTACATCAGCCTTCTCTTTAAATCTGTCTTTAATGATTCCCATAAAACTATTATTATAAATTAATGAATTTTTCTTCCAGGTTAATCTGTCGGCAAAGCAAGCTAAATCGCTATTCCCGCTACTTTCCGGCATCTTATTTCAAGAGGTTTAAAATTACGATGCCACAGCCTTTAAAACAAAAGTTTTAATAGAAAGTTTATATAATCTTTATGAGGGCCAATTTTACTTTGGTGCTTTTTTATACAGATATAAAGCAAGGAGGCCGAAGATGATATTAGGGACCCAGGCGGCAAGAAATGGGGTAAAATTTCCTTTGGTGGCAAACACTAGAGAAAACCTACCAAACAGAATATAGAGAACACTAATAACCACACCGATCGCTAGATGCAGCCCACTTCCTCCTCTTACTTTACGTGAAGCCAGCACGGCTCCAATTAAAGTAAGAATCAATACCGAAACTGGAATCGCATCCCGGTTATACCGCTCCACCAATAACGTACTCAAATTTTCGGAGCCTCTTAACCTTTCTAGTTTGATGAATTCATTCAACTCTGGCGTAGGCAGCTGATCTTTCAAGTAATCATCTTTACGCAGGTCACGTGGTTTAAAATTATAAGCCACTATCATTTCGGGTGTATTGGTAATTTGTTCCGAAATACTGTCTAGCCTTCGTTCTACAACATTAAATAATTTCCATTTGCCAGTGGCTGTATCCCAGTTAAACTGATCACTGCGCAAATTATGCTGCAGTTTGTTATCCTTAAAGCGCTGTATAAAAAAACCATTCCCCGATTTAAGGGTGGTATCATAGCCCCTGATTCCCACATATGTGTTAGAATCCATTTTAAAATAAAGATTTTGTTTGTAAGTAGAATTATTACCTTGTACAGCCGAGGGCCCATCAATATATTTAGCTTCAAAATTGCCCCATTTAAGATTGGCCTTTGGAACAACATAGTAATAACCCATCCACAAAATCGCCGATAGAAAAACCCCGCCTACCACATAGGGGAGTAAAAACCTTCGGTAACTTACACCACTGCTCAGTATTGCAATAATCTCCGAGCGGCCGGCCATTTTCGACGTAAAAAAAATTACAGAAATAAAAACAAAGAGCGGAAATAACATGGCATCAATCCGAGGTATAAACCCAACATAATAATCGAAAAAAATCTGTGTGGCTGTTAATTTGGATTTGGAAAAATCGCTTGTTTTTTCGCTGATATCAACTACCACTACAATGGCGGTAAATAATATCAAACAAAAGAAAAAGGTGGTCAGGTATTTTGACAGTATATAGCGGTCTATTTTTTTCATACGCTGATGTAGTGGCAAAAGTAACTGAATTGAGCTGGCTAATAAAATAGCGAAGTGAAGATTTTGTGAAGATTGAGTACAGGTTTAGAGGTTTAGGAGTTTAGAAAGAGTCTTTAAAACTTGAACTCCAAACTAAACTCCTAAACCTTCTAAACCAACGAGCCAATAGCCTTGGCAGCAATCCACCCCGTTGTCCAAGCATTCTGAAAATTAAAACCACCTGTAACCCCATCAACATTAATAATTTCGCCGGCAAAGAACAAGCCCGGATGTTTTTTACTTTGCATAGTATTAAAATCAAGTTCATTAAGCTGAACACCGCCCGCTGTTACGAACTCTTCCTTAAATGTTGTTTTGCCTCTTACTTCGTATTCGGCAGCACATAAGAGTTTTATCAGTTTATTTTGTTCTTTGGCAGGAAGATCGGCCCAACGCAAATCAGTTTTTACTCCAGCTTGAATCAACAGGAATTCCCATAAACGGTTTGGCAAGGCGAACGGATTACGGTTTACAATTTTCTGCGTCGCCAATTCAAACCTAATCTTCTGCATCCTTTCACGCAGGCTATTCTCGTTAAACTCCGGAATCCAATTTACCACAATTGCAAATTGCCAGTTGCTAGCAGCCAATTCCCTGGCACCCCAAGCCGAGAGTTTTAAAATTGCCGGACCACTCATACCCCAATGTGTAATTAATAACGGTCCTGATTCTGTGAGTTTTGATCCAACTATTTTTACCTGCACATTTTCTACCACCACTCCCATTAAGGATGTGATTGTATTACCGGTCATGCCTGCCTGTCCGGCAGGCAGGTTAAATGTAAACAGGGAAGGTACCGGTTCTTCAATTGAATGCTTGGCATTCTTTAACCAGCTGTACTGTGAAATTTTTGGATAGCCACCACTCGCAATGCAAATAAAATCTGTTTCAATTTCCCCGCCGTTTTTAAAAAATATTTTCCATTTTTCATTGATAGTAGTCAATTCGGAAACGTCCTTGCTCATCCTGATATCAACCTTATATTTATTCGCTTCCTTAATCAAACAATCAATTATTGTTTGCGAATCATTTGTTACTGGAAACATTCTGCCGTCGGATTCTGTTTTCAACTTTACGCCTCTTTCATCAAACCAGGTAATGGTATCAGTGGTAAAAAAATGATGAAATGCTTTCTTTAAAAATGAGGCTCCTCTGGGGTATTTCTTAACCATTTCTGCCATGCTATAGCAGGCATGGGTTACATTACAGCGGCCTCCGCCACTTACTTTCACCTTGCTTAACAATTTCCCTGTCTTCTCCAATAAAATAACTTCCAAAGCAGGATTTAATCTTGCAGCATTAACAGCACAAAAAAAACCTGCTGCCCCGCCGCCAATAACTACCAATCGTTTTTTATTCATTGCATAAAATGATTAAATCAAATGTAGATAATAATACCAAGCCATGGACAAATGGCAACAGTAAAAAATAATGAATGAAAGAAGTATAACGAAAAAAGTGTCAATAATCGGAACACAAATTCGCATTGGCTTTTTCGGCAGCCTCTATTGGTGTAAATGAAGATAAAATATCAGCCTTTCCTTTTTGTATGCAGATATCATGCTCGTAGTGTGCTGATGGTTTCCCATCGGCTGTGCGAATGGTCCAGCCATCTTTATCATGAAACACATCTTTGGTTCCGAGATTTATCATGGGTTCGATTGCAATGGTTAACCCTTCTTTTAATTTAGCTCCTGTTCCTCTTTTGCCAAAGTTAGGCACCTGTGGTTCCTCATGCAGACTTCGGCCAAGGCCATGCCCTACCAAATCTCTCACCACACCATAGCCATGTTGCTTTTCGGTATAATCCTGTATAGCAAATGCAATATCTCCAACGCGGTTTCCGTGTGTAGCTTTTTCAATTCCTTTATACAACGATTCTTTAGTAATTTTCATCAATTGCTTAATCTCATTGCTAATCTCACCTACACCAAAAGTATAAGCACTATCGCCATGAAATCCATTTTTAAAAACACCCACATCTACCGAAACTATGTCTCCGCTTTTCAACTCGTTCTTTGTTGGAAAACCATGTACCACTGCATCGTTAACCGAAATACAACAGGTGAATGGGAAACCGTGATACCCTTTGAATGAAGCCGATGCTTTGTTATCTCTAATAAATTCTTCAGCAATTTTATCAAGCTGTAAAGTAGTTATGCCTGGCTTAATGGCAGCAGCTACTAAAGCAAGTGTTTCACTTACCAGTAAGCTGCTTTCTCTCATTAGTTCTATTTCCGCCTTGCTTTTGTAGTAAATCATATTTATCCCTGCGATGGTAATTTTTAATAAAAATAAACCCTGACGAATTGTGTCAGGGTTTAAAGTTAATATTATTTTTAAAATGCTCTCCTTCTACGACAGATTTATAATGCAGCGCCTACGCCCTGTCTTCCTTGAATTCTTCCGCTGCTCATTAGGCTATCGTATTGGCGCATCATTAACTGCGTTTCAATCTGCTGTAATGTATCTAAAATAACAGCCACGTTAATCAACAATGATGTACCTCCAAAGAAGGTAGCAAAACCCTGCTGCATACCAAATAATAACTGAATGATACCTGGTAGAATACCAACGAACGCCAGTAAAACAGCACCCGGCAATGTAATTCTGTCCATGATGGTACCAATATAATCAGCTGTTGGTTGTCCTGGTTTAACACCTGGAATAAAACCATTGTTACGCTTTAGCTCATCGGCCATTTGCTTTGGATTAAATATCAAAGCAGTGTACAGGAATGTAAAAGCAATTACCGCAACGGAATACACAATCATGTATCCAAGGTTGGTGTGGTCGGTAAAATATTTTGTCCAGGAAGCTGTACCACCAAAAGAAAATAAAGTTGGCAAGAACAAAATTGCCTGAGCAAAGATGATTGGCATTACACCAGATGCGTTCACTTTTAAAGGTAAAAAATTTCTGGCTCCACCGAACTGACGGTTTCCAACAATTTGCTTGGCATAGTTAACAGGTACTTTCCGGGTACCTTGTACCAACAGAATAACACCTAAAGTAACTGCAACTAAGAATAAAATCTCAATTAATATCATTAAGATACCACCGGCACCTCTTGTAAGTCTAGCTTCCCACTCCTGAATAAATGACTGCGGTAAACGTGCTATAATACCAATCATGATGATGATAGAAGTACCATTTCCTAAACCCTTATCAGTAATCTTTTCACCAAGCCACATTACAAACAATGTACCTACTGTAAGTATTACAACAGTTGAAAACCAGAAATATGCGCTGAACGCAGGAATGATTGCTTCGGCATTTCCCGGGCTTTTTAAATAACCAATATAAGCTGCTGCCTGAAAAGCTGTTACGATAACAGTCAGGTAACGCGTCCACTGATTAATCTTCTTTCTGCCACTATCTCCTTCCTTCTGAATTTTTGCCATTTGAGGAACCAAAATGGTCATCAACTGCATAAAAATTGAGGCAGAAATATAAGGCATGATACCCAATGCAAAAATGGATGCTTTTGAAAAAGCACCCCCAACAAAAGTATCAAGCAAGCCTAACATACCGCCTTGTGTACTTGATGTAAGTCCGGCTAATTTATTTGGATCGATACCTGGTAATACAATAAACGAACCCACACGATAGATAAAAACCAATATCAATGTGAATAGTATCTTGTTGCGTAGCTCCTCTATGCTCCAGATGTTCTTTAGTGTTGTAATGAATTTCTTCACAGAATTTAAACGATTTAAATGTTTTGCGCTAAATAAAAAGCTTCAGCTTCGTGGCCTGCCTGCCGGCAGGCAGGTCGGCAAATATCGTGAATTTATTTTATTATCTCGATAGAACCTCCGGCAGCTTCAATGGCAGCTTTTGCCTTTTCGCTGGCAGCATTTACTTTAAAAGTAAACTTACCTTTCAGTTCTCCGTTGCCTAAAACTTTTACACTATCAAACTGGCTAATTAAACCATTGATGTATAAATTTGCAAGGCTAAATTCTGTAATGCTGTATTTTTCTGCCAGCATATCTATCTGGCCAAGATTTAAAACTTTAAATTCAACACGGTTGTTGTTTTTAAATCCACGCTTAGGAATACGACGCTGTATTGGCATCTGTCCACCTTCATGCGCTTTTTTACTTTTGTAACCGGCACGACTTTGTCCACCTTTGTTACCTTTGGTAGATGTACCACCTTTACCACTTGCCTCACCACGGCCAATTCTTTTTTCTTTGTGTGTTGCGCCTTTCGCAGGCTTGAGTGTGTGTAGTTTCATTTTATTATTTGATTTTGTACTTACGGGGAATCACCCCTCGCTTTTGATTTAATGTGCAAATTTGCAAATGTGCAAATGTGCAAAATTTAAATTTTAATATCTTATAAAATCAGCCTTCAAGCAAATCATTTGCATATTTGCATATTGGCACATTTGCAAATTAACCTAATTCTTCAACCCTTACCAGATGGTTAACTTTTGTTACCATGCCCAATATCTGAGGAGTAGCTTCTACTTCAACTGAAGCATTCATTTTTTTCAGGCCCAATGCAATCATTGTTCTTTTCTGACGCTCTGAACGGTCAATTACACTTTTAACCTGTGTTACTTTTATCTTTTTCATATTACTTAGTATCACGTATCAGGTATCAAGTATCAGGAAATACAAAGTTTACAACTTGCTACCTGCTTCTTTTTACCTGCTACATTTTTTTATCCGTTAAATACTTTCTTTAAAGAAATACCACGTGTTTTTGCAACTGCAATTGGTTCACGCAAAGTAGCCAATGCTTTAAAAGTTGCTTTAACAACATTGGTTGGGTTTGCAGAACCTAAGTTCTTAGCCAAAACATCGGTAATACCGGCAGCTTCCAAAACCGCTCTCATGCTACCTCCGGCAATTACACCGGTACCATGTGCTGCAGGTTTAATGTAAACTTTGGCTGCACCTTCCTTAGATAACTGATCGTGAGGAATTGTACCATGCATCAAAGGAATTTTTATCAAATTCTTTTTTGCATCTTCAATACCCTTTGTAATGGCTTCCTGAACTTCTTTGGCCTTACCCAAACCATGTCCAACAATACCGGCTTCGTTACCAACAACAACCAATGCAGAGAAACTAAAAGCACGTCCGCCTTTGGTTGTTTTTACTACACGATTAATGGCAACAACCTTATCTTTTAATTCAAGGTCGCCGGCTTTTACTTTATTTGAGATTAAATTTGACATCTATTTTTCTTATTAGAAATTTTATAATTAAAAATCCAAACCACCTTCTCTTGCACCTTCGGCTACTGCTTTAACACGGCCATGATAGATATAACCACCACGATCAAAAACAACTGTAGTTATTCCCAATTCTTTTGCTTTTGTAGCAATAGCGGCACCAACCATTTTACCTTTTTCGGTCTTAGGTGCCTTTTGAGCCTGAATATCTTTTTGTCTTGATGATGCAGAGGCTAATGTTACGCCGTTGTTGTCATCAATTAACTGAGCATAGATATCGCTGTTGCTTCTAAAAACACTTAACCTTGGTTTTGCTGCAGCACCGCTTATTTTTCTGCGGATGCGGTATTTAATTTTTACCCTTGCGTTTGACTTGTTGTTCATTTTATTTTATTTTTTCTCCCTGATTCTGCCAGGGATTAATTAACCATTATTATTTACCCGCAGATTTACCAGCTTTTCTTCTCAACACCTCACCTGCAAATTTAACACCCTTACCCTTGTATGGTTCTGGCTTACGTAAGCTTCTGATCTTTGCACAAACCTGGCCAATCAATTGCTTATCGATACTTTCGAAAGTGATCATCGGATTTTGTCCTTTTTCCTGAGAAGTAACAACTGATAATTCTTTAGGAATTTCAAAAACGATGTTGTGAGAATAACCTAAAGCCATATCCAGCAAATTACCCGTAGCAGATGCTTTATAACCCACACCCACCAGTTCTAATTTCTTTGTATATCCTTCGGTTACACCTTTTACCATGTTACTTACCAATGAACGATATAAACCATGCATGGCACGATGACGGATCTGATCGGTAGGACGGGTTACATTTGCAAAACCATCAGTCATCTCAATCTTCATGTCACGATCTAAGGTTTGGTTTAGAGTACCTTTGGGGCCTTTTACAGTTACAATATTTTCAGCATCAACTGTAATAGTTACACCTGCCGGAACTTCAATTTGCTTTTTTCCAATTCTGCTCATTGTCGATTTTTTATTTTGTTTATTATTCGATTTGTGTTCAGCCACGACGGGGGCTTAATTGTCAAATCATTTTTATTTTTCTATCCGCTTAAACTGGTTTAGAAGTTTAGGAGTTTAGTAAATGTTGCAAAGTACTTCTCCACCTACATTTTGTGCTTTAGCTTCTTTATCTGTCATTACACCTTTTGAGGTAGAAATGATAGCAACACCCAAGCCATTTTTTACACGCTTTATTTCATTTGGCTTTGCATAAGTACGCAGTCCCGGACGGCTAACTCTTTCTAAACTCTGTATTACAGGAAGTTTAGTATTAGCATCATATTTTAAGGCGATCTTAATTAAACCTTGTTTGCTATCATCTTCAAATTTGTATTTAAGGATATAACCTTTATCGTACAGAATTTCAGTGATACGTTTTTTCAGATTGCTTGCAGGGATTTCCACAATACGGTGACTAGCCATTTGTGCGTTACGAATTCTTGTTAAATAATCTGCAATTGGATCAGTAACCATTGTTATTTCAGTTAATTGATTAAATAATTTTTTTACAATGCCCCGCCCGGATGAAACCGTTCGGACGGGCGATATCCTTGTTTCCGCCGCGGCGGATCAGAGTTTACCAGCTTGCTTTTGTTACGCCTGGTATTTTACCCTGCAATGCCATATCACGAAACATGTTTCTGGATAAACCAAAATGTCTCATATAACCTCTTGGGCGGCCTGTTAGCTGGCAACGGTTTTTTAAACGAACCGGTGATGCGTTCTTTGGTAAAAGATCCAAACCTGCATAATCACCGGCTGCTTTTAAAGCTGCTCTTTTATCAGCATACTTTGCAACCATTACTTCACGCTTTCGCTGCCTGGCTTCAATTGATTTTTTTGCCATAATTTTTGTTATTTGTTATCAGTTAATCGTTACCTGTTATCCGGATAACCATTAACGTTTAACGTTTTACTTTTTTACGTTTTTAAAAGGCATACCCATTTCTTTAAGCAATTCAAATGCTTCTTCATTGGTATTGGCTGTTGTTACAAAAGTGATATCCAAACCAGTAATTTTATTTACCCTGTCAATATCAATTTCAGGAAAAATGATTTGCTCGGTAACACCTAATGTGTAATTACCGCGGCCATCAAACGACTTGTCGTTGATACCTTTGAAATCACGAACACGAGGTAAAGACACGGATACCAGCCTGTCTAAAAATTCATACATCTTTACTCCACGTAGCGTAACTCTTGCACCAATGGCCATATCCTTACGCAGCTTAAAGTTTGAAATATCTTTCTTAGACATGGTTGCAACAGCTTTTTGACCGGTTAT
>JBKJPN010000056.1:0-31113 GCA_046595125.1 Ferruginibacter sp. | reverse complement strand
CGCTTTGCTTTAATATAGATCTGATCGGCAACAGAGATAGTGCGATACACCCGCCAGGATGTACCATAGTCTCTGGTTTTCTGTAAAAAAATTTCTTTCGCAGTTTGTACTGCGTTATCGTATTGCTGATTCGTATTCATTTATCAATTGTAACTTAGTGTGATATTAGTCTGCCTACCGGTAGACAGGCTCAAAAATAATTGAAAAAGATTTGATGACCAGTATAAACTGCAAAGGAAAATTGTTAAGTGTGGATGAACCGGTGGTGATGGGTATTATTAATGCCACGCCCGATTCGTTTTTTGAAGGCCACTTGCCTTTAAGCAGCGATGAAATTTTATCGTTGGCAGCAGGTATGATTCAGCAAGGAGCAGCCATATTGGATATTGGCGGACAAAGCACCCGGCCAGGCAGCCAGCCGGTTGGCGCACAGGAAGAAATCAACAGAATAATTCCTGTAATCAATGCAATTCACA
The DNA here is from genome assembly GCA_046595125.1 of Ferruginibacter sp. GTDB lineage: Bacteria > Bacteroidota > Bacteroidia > Chitinophagales > Chitinophagaceae > Ferruginibacter. The sequence goes on along the minus strand of JBKJPN010000056.1, from coordinate 30,637 downwards.
AAGCATTTCCACAAACTATTATTTCTGTTGATACTTATGAAAGTATAGTTGCAAAGGCTGCCGTTGAGGCTGGTGCTGCAATTGTAAATGATATAAGCGCCGGAGAAATGGATAAGCAAATGATCAAAATAGTTGCAGCGTTACAGGTGCCGTATATATGCATGCATATGCAAGGCACGCCTGCAACCATGCAGAAAAATCCGGTTTATATAGATGTTGTAAAAGAAATTCTTGATTTTTTTATTGCCAAGCTGGCCGAGTGTAAAGCCGCTGGTATTAAAGATGTAATTATTGATCCTGGTTTTGGTTTTGGAAAAACGGATGAACATAATTTTCAGCTATTGAAAAACCTACACGTTTTAAAAATAACCGGAAAACCTATACTGGCGGGCCTGTCACGCAAATCACTTATTTGCCGTACTTTGGACATTAAGCCGGCTGACGCTTTGAATGGCACCAGTATATTAAACGGCATGGCACTTCTCAATGGAGCTTCTATCCTAAGGGTGCACGACGTAAAGGAAGCCGTTGAAGCCATAAAATTATATTCAGCCTATAAAAAAGCGCCCTGAAAACTCAGGGCGCTTTTTTACAAATGTTGTTGGTTATTATTTTTTTACCTTTTGCAAGCTGTCATTTTTTCTGGCTTCTTCCTCAATCATCTTCTTTTGCATTTCCTCTTGTTTCGCCATCATAGCATCGGTGCTTGTTGCATCTACAATATCCATATCGAAGACCAAAATCTGGTTAGTTCTGATACTTGGTTCTCTTCCGGCAGCTCCGTAGGCAAGTGACGACGGTATGAAAATAGTAGCTTTTGAACCTTTTTTTAGTTGTAGCAGCGCATCTGTCCAGCCAATAATTACACCACCAATTTCGCCAACGGCCAATTCGTAGGGTTGCATATGTCCAAATGTTGGGTCGGTATTAGAATCAAATACTTTAGCGCTGTCCAAAGTTCTTCCGGTATAATTGATGGTGGCTATATCATCATAACTTAAGTTGTTACCTACGCCCGCTGCAGAAATAGATACATAAGTTCCCAGTTTTGTCTTTTGGGCCTTAATATTGTTTTTAGTGAGGTAATCCTGAATCAGTTTATCATCTATATCCAATTGCTTCTGATTTTTTTTCATCTCTTTCTCAATCTCTTCCATTTGCTTCTTAAAAATTCTTGGACGTGCTATCTTCTGTTCAGCCTTGTTGGCACTATCTGCCTGATTTTTATCCTCAAAGAAATTAACCAGCGTAACATAGATATACAAATATTTGCCCTTTTTCATAAACGGCGGCATTTCTCTGTCGGGCTTATTAAACACAGAGTCAGTCAAAGTCCTCATTACAACACTGTCGCCCTTTTTCATTTGCCCAAGTATTTTGAAATACGAAGGTGGCATACTTGCAGAATCGAAAAGTTGAATACGTGGAGTAAAGTCCCAGGTATTCATCAGGATTGTATCTTTTGTACCACTATAAACCTGCTTAATATGTATTTGCATAAAGTTGCCATAGCTTAACTTTTTGCCTTCTCCTCTTGAAATAACCTTGTACTCAAGACCATCGGCTCCTTTTTTAAATGCGCCCGTACAAGCTGATAAAGCAAGTACACAGCAAACTGCTAGATAAATGAATTGTTTCATTGTTTTTATTTGTTTTTAAAATTGATAACTACTTAATTGTGATTTGTTTTCTGCAATGGCAGCTTTAAATTTTTGAACCACTTCCTCCAAAGACTCTTTATTAAAACCGCCTGCTGCATTAAAATGTCCGCCGCCATTAAAATAAGTACGGGCAAAAGTATTTACATCAAATCCACCTTTGCTTCTGAACGAACTTTTGCGTTCCTCTCCCCTGTCGATAATAATTGCTGCCAGTTTTATACCTCGTATTCCTAGCGCATAATTAACCAATCCTTCGGTATCGCCAGTTCTAACTTCAAATTTAATAAGATCTGCTTGTGGAATGCTGATGAGCGCTGTGTTGTATTCATACATCACTTCCATCCTATTTAACAACACATGACCTATAAAGCGATAACGGCTTTCTAAAAAATTATCGAAAAGTTCCTCATGCACATGACTGTGTTCAAGTCCTTTTAGTTTTAAATTATATACCATCAAATGCACGCTAGCTTTGGTTGATGGAAAACGAAATGAACCGGTATCTGTCATTACACCGGCATATAAACATTCGCCGATGGTTGCATCTATTTTATCAGTATTGCCCGAGTCAACAATAAAGTCGTACACCATTTCTGCGGTAGAACTTTTGTCCACATCACTTATTCCATAAGCAAACATTTCGGTTTGTGGTTCCTGGTGATGATCAATGAGTACCCTTTCGCCTTTAGCATTTTTCAATGCCTCCTCCATGCGCTTAGTGCGGCTGAGAATATTAAAATCTAGGCAGAATATCCAGTCGGCAGCTGCAATTAATTCATTCGCTTTTGTGGTCTGAGCTTCGTAATCAACCACGGTATCGCAGCCGGGCATCCAGTTTAAAAAACTGGCCCAGTTGGTAGGCGAAATAACGGTACAACTATGCCCCAGCTTGTTTAAAAAATGGTATAACCCAAGCGTAGAACCCATGGCATCGCCATCGGGCTTTTGGTGCATAGTAATTACAACTTTTTTAGGGCTGCTTAATAATGGGAATATGTTTTTAATTGGTTGCATAAAGCGGCGCAAAAGTAGGGTAAAACCTCTTATAAAACAATTGAGGCGATTTTAGATTTTGAACTGCATCTGTTGGATTTAGGTTTGCAGGTAGAAACTTAACGCTTGCGAAATCTGCAATCGCCAATCAAAAATCCCCCATCCTCCCTTATCTTTGCGCCCAAAAAAACAAGACAATGACTAACAGAACTTTTACAATGATCAAGCCGGATGCAACTAAGAAAGGTAATACCGGTGCTATACTTGCCATGATTAATGCAGCAGGATTTAAAATTGTTGCTATGAAAACAACCCGTTTAAGCGCCGAAAAAGCAGGTGAATTTTATGCAGTACATGCCGAGCGCCCTTTTTATGGCGAACTGGTTGACTTTATGAGCAGTGGCCCGATTACTGCGGCTATACTTGAAAAAGACAATGCAGTAGAAGACTTTCGTAAACTGATAGGTGCTACCAACCCAGCAGAAGCAGCTGATGGTACTATTCGTAAACTTTATGCCGCATCTATTGGCGAAAACGCAGTACATGGCAGCGACAGCAACGAAAATGCAGCCATTGAAGGCGATTTCTTTTTTAGTAAACTGGAGCAGTTTTAATTACAACTTATTATAATTGGCAATGCCCCTGATCACTCAGGGGCATTTGTTTTGTAATCAAGCACAAACAAACTAAGTTCAAATCTCTTTGGGGTTATATTAAAATGTTTGGGCCGGATTAACGAGGCTGTAACTCAAACGGTTTGATTTTTTAAATATTGTATTAAATGATGCCCCTTTTCAAAAATATCAATGAAACATGCCATTTTGAATGATTTTACAGTTAAAAATCAGCAAAATTGATATCTGTTAAAAAAGATAAGTCGTAGATTTGAACCTCAATGATTGCTAAACGTACCAATATAATTACCGGTAAACTATATGAAAAATATAAAACTAATAGAAGTTCCTTCGGAGATAGGCGCTGGTACCCGAGGTGCTAGTTTGGGTATTGATGCCATTAAAGTTGCCGCCCTCGATTTTATGAGTAATTTCTTTATTCATTTCCCATCGGAGAAAATAGAAGAAGAAAATAAGTTACTGTACGAACCGATACAATCGCCCTATGCCAAGCGTATACAAGGTGTGCTTACCGTAAACGAAAGAATCAGTAAAGCGGTATCGGAAGCGATTAAAAATCATTTTTTTCCGTTGGTAATCAGCGGCGATCACAGCAACGCAGGAGGTACCATCGCCGGCATAAAAATAGCTAAACCAAAAAGCAAACTAGGCGTTATATGGATTGATGCGCATGCAGACCTGCACACACCATACACAACACCATCGGGCAATATGCATGGCATGCCCATGGCTGCATCTATTGCCGAAGACAATATGGAAATGAAAGTGCATGACCTGGATGACAAAACTGCTAAACTTTGGGAGCAGTTGAAAAATCAGGGAAAAATTAGCCCTAAAGTACTCCCAGAAGATGTTGTATTTATCGCCCTGCGAGATTTTGAAAAAGAAGAAAAAGCGCTGATAGACAAACATGGCATGAAAGTGATAACCACTGCCGAAGTTAGGCGTACCGGTGCCGAAAGTGTTTGCCGCAAGGCTTTAAGGCACTTAAGCGATTGTACCGATATTTATATCAGCTTTGATGTGGATAGTCTTGATTCCTCTATTTCGAAAGGTACAGGAACCCCTGTGAGCAACGGATTGCGGGAACGTGAAGTAGAAGATTTAATTAGTAAATTTATGATGAACAGAAAAATTTGCTGTTTTGAAATTACCGAAGTGAACCCAACACTGGACAAAGAAAACCTGATGGCCGAAATTGCCTTTAACGTTTTGCAGCGTAGTGTAAATGTGTTGATGATGAACTAAATCGCTGCGTAATTAATTTCTTGACTTCGCAAATATTTTTATGAACAGAGTTTTTATTTTAGTAATGGGCCTTTTGTTATGTGGCAATGTTTTTGCGCAAAAAGATTTTTATACTAAGTCTCTGAAGATTTATCAAAAGGATTATGTTGCCAATCATGAAGTGGTGGTGAAGAATGATAAAAAGTATTTTCGCTTCTACCCCATCAGCAACAAATACAATGTGGTTTGTACTTTTGAAAAAATTATAGATACAGTTGGTTTTACCCTTACAACATCGGCCAAAACATTAAAAAATTATTTTAAATACGGCCGACTTGATTTTACGATTGATGGAAACATCTGCCATTTATTTGTTTATCAAAGTAAAGACCTGATGAAGCAGGAAAAATATAAGGATTATCTTTTTGTACCTTTTACCGATGCCACCACCGGCGACGAAACCTATGGCAGCGGCCGTTACCTAGAATTTTTTATGAAGGACATCCATGAAAATACTTTGAGGCTTGATTTTAATAAAGCTTACAATCCATACTGCGCTTACTCACCGAATTACAAATGCCCAATACCGCCCAAAGAGAATTTTTTAAACATAGCCATTAAGGCCGGTGAAATGAATTTTGGTAAACCACACTGATGATGCAAAACACTAGTCATCTGCTAATGATTAAACCGGTAAACTTTGGCTTTAATGTCGAAACAGCCGTAAACAATAGTTTTCAAAAGAAGCCCACGGGCGATATACAAGAACAGGCTTTGCAAGAGTTCAATAATTTTGTTGACGTTTTAAGAAGCAACAAAGTAGATGTAACGGTTGTGGAAGATAGTCTGGAACCAGCTACCCCTGATTCTATTTTTCCGAACAATTGGATATCTTTTCACTCTGACGGAACCGTATTTTTATATCCTATGTATGCAGTTAACCGCCGCCTAGAAAGGAAACCCGCCATCATAAATGCTATCAAAACAAAATTTAAAGTAGATAATGTTATTGACTTAACAGAACCTGAAAATGAGGGTGTTTTTTTAGAAGGAACTGGCAGCATGATACTGGACAGGGAGAACAGAATTGTTTATGCCTGCCTGTCGCCGAGGACAAACAAAACGCTGCTTGATGAATTTTGTGCAGCCATTGGCTATACGGCTGTTAGCTTTCAATCAACCGACGAAAATGGCGTTGATATCTATCACACGAATGTAATGATGTGTTTGGCTAATACGTATGCTGTTATTTTCCTTGAATCAATTCTTGATTATGGCGAGCGCACTCATTTGGTTAAAGCGTTACAAAATACTGGCAAGGAGATAATAGAGATTTCTGCATCACAATTGAACCATTTTGCAGGTAATATGCTGCAATTAAAAAATACTGATGGAGAATTACTGCTGGTGATGTCAACACAGGCTTATGAGTCTTTAAATCAGGCTCAGTTGCAAAGACTTCAAGCGTACAATAGAATCGTTCATTCTTCTTTAAATACTATTGAAACTGCCGGTGGCGGCAGTGCTAGGTGTATGATGGCAGAAGTGTTTTTAAAGTTGAAATAAAAAACCGGAAGCATAACCTCCGGTTTTAAACTAAACTAACATTATTCGTAAAAAATTTATAATCCCATTTCCATTTTTTTAGTTCTTTTTCCGGCTAGTGATGGATCAAGTTCTATGGCTTTATCGCACATTTGCTGTCCTCTTGACACTTCGCCTTTTTTCTGAAAGCAAAGACCGGCCTGATATAGCGCTTGTCCGTCTTTCATGTTTATCTCCATCAATTTCTGACAATATTCCAAGCATTTATCATATTTTTTACTGTCGTAAAATGCTTGGGCTACATCTCTTAAAAGCTCTGTATTTCCTGGTTTACGGGCAATGATGGTATTAATCAGCTTTTCGCCATTCTCAACATCGCCACTATAGATATAGGCAAAACCCAGATTTTCATTAAAATCATTGGTACGATTAATTCCATTGGCAGCAGCTTTGTTAAAAGCATTCACTGCTTCTTTAAAATTTGAATTGTTGTAGTAAATCAGTCCCAATTCATTACTCCAACTTCCTTTCGATTCGTTTAGTGAAACCGCTTTACTGTAATAAGGTATAGCTCTTTTCTCCTGCCCCATTTCTAGATAGGTTCTGGCAAGTGTATAAGTAACTTCTGCATCTTGTGGTGTTTTTTCAACCAATGTAAGCAGTATTTTTTCGGCATTTCCGTAATCTTCCATCTGAAAATACGACATGGCTATGATTCGGTCTCTATCGCCGCAACTATGGCATTTTTTAGCTATGTCAACCGCCTCTTGAAACTGGCGATAGTTAAAATAAACTTCCATCAATTCAATAATGGCCGATTCATTGTTTTTATCAAGCTCAAAGGCTTTAACAAAATTAGCTTTTGAAACGTCGGTACGTTTCATCGCCTTGTTAACCCGGCCATTTTCAATATATGCATCAATATAGTTAGGATTAAGTTCAATGGCTTTTTCAAAACTATTAGCAGCAACTTGGTAACGCCCTTCGGTTTTTTCGTCCATTCCTTTTTTGAAATAGAAAACTGAGCTGTCAGAATTGAAGGGGAATGCAGGTATTGCAAATAATAGCGTAATACCCACTAAGAGTGTGTTTTTCATAAGGTGCATAGGTACAAAGATTGTTCCAGTTATCCAATTACCGGAGGATTATACCTCCTAACGCCGGAAGGTGGATAATTATTTCGTAAAGCTGCTGCTTTTTGTCCACAAGTTTAACTTTAGGAGCGGGGTTAAACACTTTACCAGCGCCCCAGTATTTTTCATTATCGCTGTTAAAAACCTCTTTCCAACTTGCTTTTCCCTTTACTTGTATTCTCCAGTCTCTGCGAACGACGGGTGTCATATTTAAAACTACCAGGATATTGTCTTTTTTCTTTTTGCCTTTTCGCATAAAAGCCACAACTGATTCTGCCCGATGGTCTAGGTCAATCCACTCAAATCCTTTTTTGCTGAATTGTAATTCATGCAAAGCTGGTTCTAAGCTATACAAATGATTAAGGTCACGTACACAATCCTGCATCAGTTGGTGACAATCATATTGCAGCAGCGGCCAGTCTAGTTCGGTTTTATAGTTCCATTCGGTTGTTTGGGCAAATTCGTTACCCATAAACAACAGCTTTGCGCCGGGATGCGTAAACATGTAAGTGTACAAGAGACGAAGGGTAGCAAATTTCTGCCATTCATCGCCTGGCATTTTATAAACCATGGGGCTTTTGCCATGCACTACTTCATCGTGACTGAAGGGTAGCATAAAATTTTCGTCGTTATAATACATCATACTGAACGAAAATTTATCCTGATGAAACTGCCGCATCAACGGATCCATCTTAAAATAATCCAGCGTATCATGCATCCAGCCCATCATCCATTTCATACCAAAACCAAGCCCACCTTCTGTTGTAGGGTGCGATATTTTTGGCCAATCACTTGCTTCTTCGGCAATGGTTTGTACATCCGGAAAGTCGCGGTACACAGTTTCATTAAATTGCTTGATAAAATCTATGGCTTCCAAATTGCCATTACCACCATGAATATTGGGTGTCCATTCGCCTTCTTTACGAGAGAAGTCAAGCCGTAAAATAGAGTTTACTGCGTCAACCCGTAGTCCATCAACATGATACTGATCTAACCAGAAACGGGCGCTACTAATTAAAAAAGATCGCACTTCATGTCTCGAATAATTAAAAATATAACTGTTCCAGTCGGGATGATAACCCATCGACATGTCAGCATATTCATAAGTATGCGTTCCATCAAACATAAAAAGACCGTGGGCATCGTATGGAAAATGCGAAGGCACCCAATCGAGTATCACACCAATATCTTCCTGATGAAATGCATCTATCAAATCTTTAAATTCATCGGGTGTACCAAAACGGCTAGTGGCGGCAAAAAAACCTGTGCCCTGGTAACCCCAGCTGCCATCGAAAGGGAATTCCATAACCGGCATTAATTCCACATGGGTAAAGCCCATTTTTTTTACATAGGGCACCAAATGTTCTTTAAGCTGTGCGTAACTGTTGAAGCTCTCTTCATCAGTCTTTACCGGCCGCATCCAGCTGCCCATATGCACTTCATACACACTCCAGGGTGCATTGAGGGCATTATGCTTTTTTCTTTTCTTCATCCAGGCTGTATCCTGCCATTGATGTTCAGAAATCCATGTTCTGGAAGCTGTAGCTGGTCTTAACTCACAATGCTGACCATAAGGATCGGCCTTTTTAGATTCTGCTCCTTTAAAACCTTTGATGTAATATTTGTAAGCATCTCCATTCTTAAATCCCGGTATAAAACCCTCCCAGATACCCGATTTATCTTGCCGCACATAAAGTGGATGCAGCTTATGTTTCCAGCCATTAAAATCACCAATAACCGAAACGAAGCTTGCATTGGGTGCCCAAACAGCAAAATAAAAACCGTCTTTGGTTAATACTTCCCGATAATGACTGCCAAATTTTAAATAGCCATTGTATAAAGTACCTTGCTTATAGTTAATGATATTTTCGTCGGTAAACAAAGAATAATTCCAAACTGGTTTTTTAGAATCGATAAAATGCTCGTCCTCGTATCGTAAAACAGGTTTTTCATCAGGCAATGCTTTGCCTCCTTGGTCTTCATTTACCGACTGTGTCTTTGAACCTGCCATTTATCGAAATCTATTTTTTATTTCAGGTTAATGTATTGAATTTTGTTTTAACGTAAATTTAAGGATACCATTTAAGTAAATGCTAATTATTCTTATCAACTTTAACTAATAGCATAGTTTATCAACTCTCTACCCAATCTAACTACTAATGCAAAAATTCTTTTTCACTCTATTCATTACTGTACTCTCAGTTTCTCAAACACAATCCCAAACCGTTTCTCTTTCGGGTAAGGTAACAGATACCATTCAAAACAAAGCCGTGCAAAATGCGGTGATTGCTTTGATATATCCCAAAGACTCGGTGCTGTACAAATTTACCCGAACCGATGCAAATGGTAATTTTTCGTTTAAAAATTTAGTCGGCGGAAGTTATATCATGATGACAACGCACCCGTATTTTGCAGATGTTGTATTTACCACAGATGTAACCAAGCCCGATACAAAAATCCCCGACATTGCATTAACCTCTAAAAGTAAATTGCTGGAAGAGGTAATTGTAAAAAGCGGAAGCCCTATCAGAATAAAAGGTGATACTACAGTTTACACCGCCGACAGCTTTAAAGTAAGGGCCGGAGCAAACGTGGAGGAGCTTTTGAAAAAACTTCCTGGCATACAGGTTGACAAAGACGGTAAGATTACCGCCATGGGTGAGCAAGTAAAAAAAGTATTGGTTGATGGCGAAGAATTTTTTGGTGATGACCCTGGTATTGCAACAAAAAACTTACGGGCAGATATAGTAAAGGAAGTTGAGGTATTTGATAAGAAAAGTGATCAAGCTGTTTTTACCGGTATTGATGACGGCGTAAAGGATAAAACAATTAACCTAAAACTGAAAGACAATGCTAAAAAAGGATATTTTGGTAAAGTTGAAGCCGGAACTGATTTTAATAATTATTATAACAACAGCATAATGGCCAATGCCTTTAAAGGCAAACGAAAATTAGCTGCTTATGGTATCATGAGTAATACCGGCCAAACCAATTTAGACTGGAAGGATAACCAAAATTATGGAGCCGATAATTCGAATGTGGAGATGATGGACGGCGGTGGCATTATGATTACCAACGAAGGTGATGGCGACAGTTATTATAATGGCCGCGGCGGTATTCCCCAAAACTGGAACGGCGGCTTGCACTATAGCAATAAATTCAATAACAATAAACAATCTGTAAATGCCGGATACAAAGTAACAAAAGTTAACAGCCCCAACGGCGAAAGAAATTTTACAACCAACTTTACAGGTGATTCTTCTTATAATTCAAACAGTGTTACAGATGGGTTTTCCTCTAAAATAAAACAAAGTCTTAATCTTACATTTGAAGCAAATCTGGACTCTAACAATTCTATTAAATTCACGGCTAGAGGTAATTTGAACAATACAAAAACTGATAATAATTATACCCAGCAGTCGACAAGCGACAAAAACCTGCCCATTAATAATATTGTAAGAAATACCAACGGCAATGTTGACAATTCATCGCTGAATACGAATTTACTTTGGAAGCATAAGTTTAAAAAACTGGCCCGTACCTTAACCGCCAACCTAGGTTATAACCTCACTGATTCTAAAGACGAAAATTATCTGTACTCTAGAAATAATTATTATACTGGCGGTACCCCCAGCAGAAATGATACAATTGACCAGAAAAATATCAGGGACAATATTACCAATACACTGTCGGCTAATTTTACTTATACAGAGCCGCTGTCGAAAGAATGGTTTTTATCATTTACCTATATGTACAGCCAGGCAACAAACAAAAACGACAGGCTTAGTTTTTCCAAAGACATCAATACTAAGTATGATGTTAAGGTGGATTCATTAAGCAACTCATTTCTGTTTAAACAAACTAATAACAGGCCTGGTGTGAGTGTAAGAATGGTAAAGAAGAAATATAATTTCAGTTTAGGTGCTGCTGTTTCCATCAGTCATTTTGAACAGGATAACCGCACAACAAACTTTGTAAGGAAATATAATTTCACCAACTTCTTCCCTACTGCGTCGTTGTCTGTAAAGTTGAAAGGCTATGCAGGTATCAGATTCAATTACAACGGTAGTACAAAGGCGCCATCGCTTGATCAACTACAACCCATTGTTGATAACACCGATCAGCTGAACCAATACATTGGAAACCCCAACCTGAATCAGTCATTCACTCATACTTTAAATCTGAATTATAATTTTTACAACGTACTGCAAGAAAGAGGCATGTGGGCTGGTATTTACGGAAATGTAATGCAGAATGCCTTTGTAAATGAACGTACCTTGGACAATGTAGGCAAATCAACTTACAAAACCGTTAATGCAGATGGCAATTATAATTTTGGCCTGTATGCAAGTTATAATTTCAAAATAAAGAAACCGAATATCCGCATTAATGCAGGGCCTAACGCAAATATTTCTAGAAATATATCCTTCTTCAACGGGCAAAAAGCAGTTAATACCAATTCAAATTACGGACTAAGGTTTGGTGTAAGTAAAGAAAAAGAAAATAAGTACGAGGTTTCTATTAACCCCGAAATTACCAGGGTGAATGCCAAAAGCACGCTCAACACAAATTCGCTGGCAAATTATTGGCAAGGAAGCATTAGTAGTAACGTAAAAGTTACGTTGCCAGCAAAATTCAGAATTGAAACTGATATTAATTTCAGCGCAAAAGAAGTGGATCCTCGTTTTCCAACAAAAAATAAATTCACCATTTGGAATGCTGCTTTAAAACGCAGCTTTTACAAAAATAAATTGGAGGCTTCCGTATCGGTAAATGATATTTTGAATGAGCGCCGGGGCTACGATAGAAGCTTTAACGAAAACCGTTACTCAGAAACATTTTACAATACCTTAAAAAGGTTCTGGATGTTTACCGTAACCTGGAATTTTCCGAAAAACGGCGGTCCAACAAAGGGATTTTAATTAAAAAATAATTAAGTATTGAGCATGAAATATATACTGATTTTAATAGCAACAATTAGCTCCATCAGCACCCAGGCACAAACATTCCTTGATAAAGGAATGATAGAATATACCGTGGTGGTAAACAACCACAAAGCCATGGGCGAAGGCCGCTGGGCGGACATGTTTAAGGATAAAATACCTAAATTATCTACCAGTTATTACCAATTAACTTTTAACGATAATAAAGGCATTTACTTGTTTAACCGTAAGGATGATAAAACTAAATCGCCTTTTATGAATGATGCCGGAGAAGAGAATGTTTGGTACAGTGATTATGCGAATGAAAAATTTGTGCAGCAAAAGAATATTTTTGGCAACAATTATATTTTAACCGACAGTCTGTTGAACATAGACTGGAAGGTGACCAACGAAAGCCGCAATATTGCCGGTTTTAATTGCCGCAAGGCAGTGGGTGTTTTGTTTGACAGCGTGTATGTATTTGCTTTTTATACCGATGAGATTTTAGCCAGCGGCGGGCCCATGGGCTTGCATGGTTTACCCGGAATGATACTGGGTGTAACCATTCCACGTATGTTTAGCAGTTGGGTAGCCAGTAAAATTGAGATTAATGGCGTTAACTATAACAAAATAGCTGCGCCAACAAAAGGCAGTAAGAAAAAACCTAAAGAACTGGAATCAACCATCATTGCTGCCACAAAAGATTGGGGCAGTTACGGACAGCAGGCCGTATGGAATATGTTTTTGTAACTATCGTTCTAAATAGTAAATCCATCAGGTATGATGGCCCTTTTCTTAACTACTACTATACCGTCCTTTACCGTGTACAAGGCATGATCGCTGTCGGCTAAATGACTTCCACCTTTTATGGTTACATCATTTCCTATGCGGCAATCTTTATCTACCAGTGCTTTTTCAATATGGCAGCGATCGCCAATGCCTAATTTAGGAATTCCTTTCTCCAGCGAATACGCCATTTCTGTTATGGTTTCATAATAATCGCAACCCATCAAGTACGAATCCATGATTACAGTTTCGGTTCCAATTCTTGTACGTATCCCAATTACACTATTTGAAATTCGTGAAGCATGAATGATTGAGCCTTCGGCAAGTATGCTGCTTTCCACATTAGTGTTGGCAATTTTCATGGGAGGCAACATGCGGGCACGACTGAAAATGGCCTTGGTATTATCAAATAGATTAAATGGCGGAATCTCTAAGGTTAAAGCTAGGTTGGCTTCGTAAAAAGAATAAATGTTTCCAATATCCGTCCAGTAACCATCGTATTGGAAGCTCACAACTTTTTGCGTGTTGATGGAATCGGGAATAATTTCTTTCCCAAAATCAGTGGCATCTTTTTTATCTTCCAGTAACTGATCAAATAAAAATTTTCGATTAAAAATATAAATCCCCATCGATGCTAGGTATTTTCTGCCCGTGGCCTTCATTTCATCTCCTGTCTCACTTTCCCATTCTGGTAATAATTCCTTGGCCGGTTTTTCAATAAATGAGGTGATAAAATTTTCTTCATTGGTTTTCAGTATTCCAAACTCAGGCGCTTCTCTGTCGGCAACCGGAATAGTGGCAATAGAAATGTCGGCACCTTTTTCAATATGGTTTTCAAACATCTCCCTAAAATCCATCTGATACAATTGATCGCCGCTTAATATCAGCACATACTCAAAATCGTTGTTCTTAATATGCTTTAGCGATTGCCGCACGGCATCTGCAGTGCCCTGGAACCAACCAAGACTATCGGGTGTTTGCTCTGCTGCTAGTATATCAACAAAACCGCTACTGAAATTGCTGAATTGATAGGAGTTTTTTATGTGTTTGTTAAGCGATGCAGAATTGTATTGCGTTAATACAAACATGCGATTGATGTTTGAATTAATACAATTGGAGATAGGGATATCAACCAGCCTGTACTTACCACCAATGGGTACAGCTGGCTTACTACGGGTTGATGTTAATGGATATAGGCGGCTTCCTGCACCACCTCCTAAAATTACCGCTACTACTGATGTACTAATCATTTTTTTTATTTTGGTTGTGTGGCTTTGTATAAAGTAATATATTTTTCGGCGCTTGCTTCCCAACTGTTGTCTATCTGCATTATCCGTCTACGAATTTCGGCCATTTTTTCTTTATCATCGTATAATTCTACTGCCCGGTGTACCGAATAAGTGATATCCCAAACGCTGGCAAAATTAAACCGTATGCCGAAACCTCCCTCCTCACCAATATCCTTTACAGTGTCTTTTAAACCACCAGTACTTCTCACCATAGGTATAGTTCCGTACCGTAAGGCATACATCTGGTTAAGTCCACATGGCTCTACCCTACTCGGCATTAAAATAAAATCGGCACCAGCATACATCTGATGGCTGAGCTTTTCGTTGTATCCAATTTTTGAATTATAATATCCGGCAAAACTGCCATTTAAATGTGTAAGCTGTTCTTCTACTTTTTTATCACCGCTGCCTAGTATTAAAAAATTCATTTTATTACCAAGCTGACTTAACGAATCAGTAATTGTCTGAGGCAGTAGGTCGGCGGCTTTCTCACCTACCAATCTTCCTATAAAAACAAACAGCGGCAATTGCGGATCCAGATTAAAATCTTTACATAGTTTTTTCTTATTTAATTTTTTTCCAGCCTCCACATCTTTTATCGAATAATTATCCAAGATATAAGTATCTGTTTTTGGATTCCAAACAACAGTATCAATACCATTTAAGATACCTGAGCATTTAAAAGCTTCGGTTACAAATAAATTTTCTAGCCCGTTTGCGCTACCCATCAATTCTTCCATATAACTGGGACTAACCGTTGTTACCCGATCGGCACATTTAACAGCGCAAGCCAATGGATTAATGGTATTATCCCAATCAAGTAAACCCCACTGCCAGGTATCCCAGGCAGGTATGTAATCACTTTTATCCCAGCTCATCCAGCCTTGGTATTGAGCGTTATGTATGGTAAATATGGTGGGTATCGATGCTAAATGATTATAACTAATACAGTGACGCATCATAAATGGTATAAGTCCTGCATGATGGTCATGTACATGCACAACATCTGGCCTGTGCTCCCAGGCCGAAAGCCAGTCTACTACTGCAATCTGAAATGCCGTGAACCTTTCTGTATCATCATCATAACCGTAAATATTCTCACGGTCAAGCAAACCATAAATATCTACGCAGTAAAAATCATACTCAAGTTTGTTTGTTTTTTCTTTGATGATGGTGTAATCAAAATAGCGGCTACCCATAGTAATGCTCCCCTTGTGTTCAACTGTCCATTCATTTTCTAACAAGAATTTGGTACGATGCATAGGCACCACCACTTTTGCAATATGGCCCAACTGTTGCTGGTATTTGGGTAGGGTTCCCACCACATCGGCCAGTCCGCCTGCTTTTGCATAAGGATAGCATTCGGCACTTACATGAATAATTTCCATTTGGTTTTATTATGGTGTCAATTTACCAATCATTTTGTTGCTAACCAATTAAAACCAAAATTTTTCATATTGCTGAAATTATTCTATTTTCAAGCCTCTAAAAAACTAACGTTATGCCAACTGAACAAAATGATTTAATCAGCGATGATTTGAAATCAAAATCAATTCCTACCAACTACGGTGCCCTCGGTACTTTAGTAACCGTGTTTTTTTTCTGGGGATTTATTGCCGCTGGCAACAGCGTCTTTATTCCGTTTTGCAAGCACTATTTTAATCTTGATCAATTCCAGAGTCAGTTAATTGATTTTGCGTTTTATACCGCTTATTACTTGGGAGCCCTTGGATTGTTTGCCTATGGCGCTTTTGGTGGTAAAGACTTGGTAGGCAAATGGGGTTATAAAAAAAGTATTGTGTATGGTTTATTGTTTAGTGCAATAGGTGCTGCCGCTATGATTATTGCTGTAAATGCAAATACTTTCACGGGTATGTTGGTTGGGTTGTTTATCGTAGCTCTAGGCTTTTCATTGCAACAAACAGCTGCACAACCTTTCGCAATTTCGTTAGGCGATCCTGCAACGGGTACCAGCCGCGTTAATCTTGGTGGAGGTATCAATTCCTTTGGTACAACCATTGGCCCCATTGTGGTTGCTTTTGCTTTGTTTGGAACAACTGCTGCAGTAACCGATGATCAGATTGCAGCATTAAGCCTGGGCAAGGTTATCATTCTATACAGTTGTGTTGGAGCACTTTTTGTTGGTGCCGCAGCTTTGTTTTATTTTTCCAAAAAAGTACCATCGGGTATTTCTTTAGAAAAAGTAGAAAGCGCACCTAAAGCTTTATATACCTTGTTAATTATGACCGGCCTGCTAATCATTATGTTTGCGCCCGTTTTCAACAGTTACAAAATAGACCTAAGCACAGCGCCTGAAGCAGAAGTGCATGCCATGAACATGTACCGTATGAAATGGCTGCTGGGAGCATTGGCTGTAGTAGTGTTTGGATTGCTATTTGCAAATATGAGTGCTGCAAAAAACAGCAAAGGTTGGGGTGCCATGCAGTATCCACAACTGGTGTTGGGTATGATTGCTATTTTTGTTTATGTAGGTGTAGAAGTGGCCATCGGCAGTAACCTGAGCGAATTATTAAAGCAGGACGAATTTGGTGGCTTCTCTTCTTCCGAATCGGCTAAATATATTTCGATGTACTGGGGCAGTTTAATGATTGGAAGATGGGCTGGTGCGGTAAGTGCCTTTAAGCTTTCGGATAAGTCTAAATTATTATTACAAATTATCGTTCCGTTAATTGCATTTGGAGTTATTATAGGGTTGAATACAGTTGCACAGTACAATATGCAGCCTTTGTATTATTACATTATTTGTGTTGTGATACAGATTGTTGCATTTTACGTGAGCAAGGACAAACCTGC
Organism: Ferruginibacter sp.; assembly: GCA_046595125.1. Taxonomy (GTDB): domain Bacteria; phylum Bacteroidota; class Bacteroidia; order Chitinophagales; family Chitinophagaceae; genus Ferruginibacter. Next base: position 13,632 of record JBKJPN010000056.1, on the reverse strand, counting down.
ACGTACGCTCATGATTTTTGGATTTCTTGGCTTGCTTGCGATGGTTATTGGTACCCAAACAACCGGAACGGTTTCTATTTATGCATTTTTAAGTGGTGGCCTTTTCTGTTCCATTATGTGGCCTTGTATTTTTACCCTATCCATTGCGGGCTTGGGAAAATATACTACAGAAGGTTCAGCCTTTTTGATTATGATGATTTTAGGTGGCGGAATTATTCCGCCTATACAAGGAAAGCTGGCCGATGTAATTGGCATTCATCAGTCGTATTGGGTACCGGTGGTTTGTTTTGCCTATTTAGCCTTTTTCGCTATTGCTGTTAAAGGCATTTTGAAAAAGCAGGGAATTGATTACGATGCACAGATTGAATCCGGTGGACATTAAAAAAAAACAGTTATGCAGATGAATCAGCAATTAGCAATTGGAATTGACATTGGCGGTACCAACACTGTTTTTGGTTTGGTAGATGCACGGGGTGATATTTTGTATCGCGGCGCCATACCTACCGCACAAAATGAGACGGTAGAAAAATTCATTGATGCCTTGTATGTTGCTATAAAGCCTGCCATTGAAAAGGTTGGAGGGATAGAAATGATAAAAGGTATTGGCATTGGGGCTCCAAACGGTAATTATTATAAGGGCACCATTGAGTACGCACCCAACCTGCACTGGAAGGGTATTATTCCGATGGCTGAACTGGTGAGTAAGATATTTAAAATTCCGGCGGCGTTAACCAACGATGCTAATGCCGCTGCAGTTGGCGAAATGATGTACGGTGCAGCCAAAGGCATGAAGGATTTTATTATGATAACCCTTGGAACAGGCGTTGGCAGTGGAATTGTTGCCAACGGTCAGCTCGTTTACGGTCACGATGGGTTTGCTGGCGAACTAGGACATACGATTATCATCCCCGATGGCAGATTACATTGGGGAACGGGTTTTCATGGGTCGCTAGAAGCTTATGCGTCGGCAACTGGTGTGGTTGCCACTGCAAAGGAATTTTTAGAGAGTCGAAAAAAAGAAGCCAGCATTTTACGAGATATGAAAGCTGATAAACTCAATTCAAAAGCTATTTATGAGGCTGCTGTAAAAAAGGACAAGATTGCAATGGATGTGTATGAATTTACCGGAAAAGTGCTGGGGCAAGCATTGGCCAACTTTGTAATGTTCAGCAGCCCGCAGGCAATTGTATTATTTGGTGGCTTAACCAAAGCAGGTGATTTAATATTGAAACCAGCTAAAGAACACATGGAGAAAAACTTGCTGCCTATTTTTCAAAATAAAGTAAAATTGATATTCAGTCAACTTAATGAATCGGATGCGGCTATTTTAGGAGCTAGTGCACTGGTTTGGGAACTAAAAGACTGATTAATCAGTACATGGACGATAAACTAAGAGCCGGTCAATCGACCGGCTCTTATCATAGGAATAATGTATTATTTATACTTATTTTATTCGCAGAACAGGCCTTAATTTATAATCGCCAGTCCCTTCCTTCTTTACCGATAAAGCCGCATCAAAATCAATAATTATAGTTTCCAAAGTGGCAATTAATGATTTATTAATCTTAATTTTTAAACCTGATTCTGATCCACTCGGTACGGTTAACGGATACACAACACCAGCATCTTTAATGGTATTATTTGGCCCCAATACAAATCGAATTTCTTTAACTACCTGTACCGGAAAAACACCTGTTCCTAATAAGGTATCTACACCATTTTGTAATGCCAGTAAATTGTAAACGCCGGGAAAAGTAGTTAAGGTTACCCAGCCGGTATTCAAACTGTCATCAGAAAATTTAACTTTAACTTCTCTTATATCCACATTAACTTCTTCAAATGCTGTTGGTGCATCTGTTAAACGAACATGTAAAGTTGAAGTATTATTGGGATTATCCTTTTTGCATGAGACAAAACTAACTGCGGCAATTAAAACTGCAGTTCCGATTAGTAATAGATTCTTTTTCATAAATTATTTTTTATTTACTTTACTAAAGTGAAAACCGTGCCAAAGTAGAAAAATGTGAAAAAGTATAAAAATCGAAAAAGTATCAACTCTTTTGGGAGAAGCAAAAAAGAGCTATTTATTTTTTATTAAGAACACCGCTGGTATTGCCCGCTGCCCTGTTTTATCGCTGGGTTTTATGGTTTCTTTTCCGTTTACCAACATACAACTGCTGCCACCACCATCTAAATTTAAAGCTTCGTAACAACCCAGTTCAATCATCAGTTTAGCTTCCTGCTCTAATGTTGCTCCTTCGGCTATGCTGGGGAACCTGCCTTGAATAGCCATCATGATGAGATATCCATCGCTTGTATAACCCATCAACGTACGAGGATGTTTATCGTTGATGGCTTTGCCGGTGAATTTTAATTCTTCTTCGTTTGTGATTTTGACCTGGCCGTTTTGAACAAGCACAGGACCACCACCAACTGCAGTTTTCATTTTCCATTTCTTAAATCTTGGAATCGGCTTATTACTATGCATATAACTGTAATAAATATTTTTTATGGAGTCAACAGGAAGATAATCTGTTGAATCCTTTATTACGTTTTGTTGAGATTGTGCAGCGTATGAATACTTTTGAGCAGAATCAGTATACAACCATGCCACATCAGCATTCCGCTTCCTATCAATTCCTAAAGCACTGCCGAAGGGATGTTTATATTGAAATGTATCTTTACCCCTCATGGGTATTGTATGCACATTAAATGCAACCAACTTCCCTTCTTTTACTACCACATTCAAGTTCTGATTTTTATCAAAATTGAAAAACGTGCAATTCACCACAACTAACGGCTGACTATTCTTTTCAAAGAATTGTGATGGAGTAAATCTTCTACCCAAAGTGGTGTCTGCAGTAAAATCAAGTTTTTTATCCTTCAATTTAGCTTTTACGTAATAGGCAATAAAGGGCTTTCCATCCAGAGAATCGGTGGTTTTAAAAACCTGCACAGTAGCGGGTAGCGGAGCGTAATCAGCACTTACATTAGTCCATGTATGTTGAGCATTGCTGTGTATGGGTGCAAGCAGCATTAAACTAAAAATAAAATGTCGAACAAGGAACAAGAATTGTTGAATTTAGAAGTTGAAGAATGGCATTATTTATATTAGCTCAACCAAAAACTATCAACAAAAAAACTAAGAGTGCTAGACTATCCTTTCTCAGCCAACCATTTCTCTCTGCCATACCCCGGTATCACATGCTTTTCACTATGATACGATGAACGCACTAGCGGGCCACTCTCTACATAATCCAAGCCAAGTTCATATCCTATCTTTCTGAATTCAGCAAATTCATCGGGATGTACAAAACGGGCAACAGGCAAATGTTTTTTTGTTGGTTGCAGATACTGGCCAATCGTAACCACATCAACACCGTTTGCTTTTAAATCTTTTAATGTCTGAATCACTTCTTCCTTCTCCTCGCCCAAGCCCAGCATGATGCCGCTTTTGGTACGCATACCGCCATCTTTTAAAATGCGAAGTGTTTCCATACTGCGCCAGTACTTTGCTTGAATACGCACTTGCCTAGTAAGCCGCTCCGTGGTTTCAATATTATGACTCACCACTTCCGGTGCCGCATCAATAATACGTTGTATGTTTTCTTTTTCAGCCTTAAAATCGGGTATCAGTGTTTCTAATGTAGTGGTTGGATTTAGCACCTTAATAGCTTTAATGGTATTGTACCAGATGATAGAACCTCCGTCTTTGATCTCATCTCTATCAACCGAAGTGATAACAGCGTGTTTCACTTTCATCAGGTTGATGGCTTCGGCCACACGTTGTGGTTCATCCCAATCAACTTCTAAAGGACGACCAGTAGCAACATTGCAAAAGCCACAGCTGCGTGTGCAAATATTCCCCAGTATCATAAAAGTAGCGGTGCCTTCGCCCCAGCACTCACCCATATTGGGGCAATTGCCACTTTCACAAATCGTATGCAGTTTATGGGTATCAACCAGTTTGCGAACATGTCGGTATTCTTCGCCAATAGGCAATTTAACTCTTAACCAATCTGGTTTTTTCGCCCCGATAGCTATCGGGGTTTGTTCTATTATTCCGTCTATAACGGGTAACTCTATCATGCGTGAAAATTCTCTTTATTAAAAATAATACAACTTATTTTCTCTTGCCAAACAAAACGGCAACATAAGCGCCAAAGAAGAACGACTTTTCTTTGTTATCTAACATTTGCGGAATCTTTTTGGTATAGTATTCAGCTGTTACACCAACTTCAAGCGCCGAAACCAAATCATTATAGCGGCCATAATCAAAACGCAGTCCTGGCTTCACATAAAACCCTGGTGTTATCTTCATGTGGTTCCATCCCTTGCCCAAATTTGGACCACCATAATAAGGGCCATTTCTAAATAGTACACTGTCTTCGGAGTCGTATCGCACAAACGTACGCTCACCGTTTTTATCTACTTCCACTTCGTACGCCCTTAACAATCCAAGACTAATACCGCCACCAATATTTGCTGTAATACTAACACCATTTTTATTGCTTTTATTACCTAATAAAAACTGCTTTTGAACACCTAGTTTTACCGGATAAAAATAATTTATTTTACCATAAATCAGCGGGGAGGTAGGCGCACTTGGGTTAGTTTGCTTTTCTTCCTTCTGATGTTTACGTTCTGTTATTTCAAGTTGAAACAGGGTAGCTTTTTTTACCGACTTAGCGTACCCTTTTTCAAAAGACAGGCCATATCCATCTGTGGTTAATTTTAAACCAAATACAAAATGTTTTTTGTAGGCAATTACACCTTCTTCCTCAGCCTTTATTTGTGCATTTATCTTTGACCGCTTTTGCTCTTTACGGGTTTGTTTCGATGACTTTTTGGTTTGCTGTGCCTGCACAGAAAAAGAAATGGCTACGGCGGCTATACAAATTAATAATTTCTTCATGTAAACTGTTTACTGGCGTAAATTTATGCAAATTTATGTTCTACTCTTTAAAGATGATACATTTGCTTTAAGAAGCGCTGCATTTTGAACCATAATAAATTAAATAGTTTAAATTTTAACAAATGACTTCCTCAATTATTTACAAAGGACATCTCCGCTGCGAATGTACCCATAACCAAAGTGGTACTGTAATTGAAACCGATGCGCCCACTGATAACAGAGGAAAAGGCGAAAGGTTTAGTCCTACCGATACGGTTTGCGTGGCACTTGCAACCTGCATTGCAACAACCATGGCTTTAAAGGCTGTTGATATGGGTATTGAACTGGCAGGCACTGCTATTGCTGTTACCAAACACATGCAAAGCGAGCCCAGGCGAATAGCAAAGATTGATGTAGTTCTGACTTTCACCAACACTTTGAACCTTGATGAAAAAGACAGAATTATTTTACAAAGGATTGGTGATAATTGCCCGGTAGCAAAGAGTTTGCATCCCGACCTTGCAATCAATATCGAATATCATTGGTAACACGCCCTCGAACTTCGTTTCTTCCCTTGGCAGGGAACCTAAAGGGGGAACTTTGGAGACCGTTCATTTAAATTCTTCTCTATATTGTAACGGGTTTCTGATAATTGGTGTACGACCACAATATCTATTTGGTTCTGATTAACTTGTTTCCTACGCTGCAATCGAGGCAGCGTTTTTTATTGCAGTATTCATTTTTTAATTGAATTAAAGCCTGTGAGTCAAAAGCGGTTTTATTTTCAACTAGTAAAGAAGTAAATCCTTTGGTGATACTATTTTTCTCTGCCGTTACCTGCTCAAGCCAAAGCAACGCTTTTTCTTTGTAAGATTCCTCGGAATGATAATGCCCAAATGCAAACAAGATGGGTATAACCGAATTTATCAGGATATTATCTATCATTTGCTCGCCCAGTTTTTTCTTTTTAAAAGCCGAAGGTTCGTCTAGCATATAATGATAATGCCAATAATCGTTGGCAGTTAGGTTCAGCAATTCCTTTATCTCTTTAACCGTTTTACTTTCTTTTATTTTTGAAAACAGGTGCAGACTTTGATTTACCAGCATAGCCAGTTGTGCCAAACGAATGGTTGGAAAATTAGAGGGCCGCATCCGTAAAAATATCAGCGATGCTTCTGGCTTTTTCAAATCATATTTCTTTTTAAGAAAACGAAATTCTCTTTGCAACAGTTTAGGATAATCTTCTTTAAAATCTCCTTCAAGCAAACCCGCCTGCCCAAAGAGTAAGGCTTCAGTCTGATGAATTTGTTCTTTGTGTTTAGCCAAGATATTGATGGAAATAGATTGAGCTATCTTCTCAAATGCTGTGCTATTAAGCTTTATACCAAAATTCTTTGCCAATAGCCACCAGAGTGTTTCTTCCCAGTGATTATTGTTTTGCTTGAGGTAATCAAGAATAATTTGGGTTTTAGTCTGCAGTCGTTCAACCAATACCCGCTCTTTCCAGTTTTGCCAGCTTAAGGCATTTATTTGGTGAATGCTATTCTCACAAGGAATAAAACTATCGGCATTCATCAGTTCATCATACTTGTTTAGAAGCAGCTTGGGTACTTTATCCTGTAAAACAAAAGTTGAAAAAGGTAAATCTAATTCTGCATCGTTTTGCCAAACAACGTGTAGGATGACATTCTTATAATGCCTGTCGCCACTGTGTTTGTGATTTTTCCAATCGGAAGTATTGATATGCAATTCGATACTACCTGCCCAAATTGTTTTACCAATTTTTATTTTAGCGTCACTAAAATCTGGGCCTTGGTTTGTGTTTATTGAACCGGGATGAATGATTTGCAAAGATTCTCCTTCCTCTGTAACTAAATCAGCAGGATTGTAATATTGAAATTGCCAGATGTATTGCAGCAGCCTTTCTGTCACAGGGATGACGTTTTACTATAACAAAATACACAGAAAAATGAATATTACAAATTTTGCAATGCCTGCACTACCCTGCTCACAGGCAATCCCATCACATTGTAGAAATCGCCCTTTACCAATTTTATGCCTACTACGCCAATCCATTCCTGTATGGCGTATGCTCCAGCTTTATCGTAGGGCTTGTAACTATCAACGTAAAATTCAATCTGTTGTTGGGTGAGTGGATGAAAATGCACTTCGGTGGTTTCGGCAAAGGCGATTTCTTTATCGCCATGCAGAATTACGACGCCGGTTATTACATGATGTACTTGTCCGGATAAAGAGGTCAGAATTTCAATTGCATTGTCTCTATCAGTTGGTTTGCCAATAAGTTTCTTGTTCAAAACAACGATGGTGTCGGCAGCGAGTACAGGGATATTTATTTCGTTTTCATTAATTACAGCCAATGCTTTATTTCGTGCAATATGAATGGCAATTTCGTCAATTATTAAATCAGCTTGATAGGTTTCATCGGTTTCTTTCACGATTATCTCAAAAGGAATTTCGGCCCATTCTAGTAATTGTTTGCGCCGCGGAGATTGGGAAGCTAAAATTATACCCCTAAACCCTAAAGGGGAATTATCGATTGTGCTTGTTTCGTTTTTTAACATGACAGGAAACTTCTGGGGTAAAAAATTCTCTATGAGTAAATTTTGAAAAAGACCATTGATAACAATCCGGTTACCATTACCAATTTTATTACTTTACTCAACTGATGATAATCTTTTGGAGCCTGTGCTGTAAATAATTTGCGCAGTATCCACAGCAGCGGTAAAATGATTAACATAATACAATACGCTGCACTCCAATACCACCCCAACAGTAGTACGTACACCTGTACTACTGTTATCATACCAATTAAAACTACCAGCCACACAGCCACAAAGACCTTGCTGGCAGGTATTCCCCAGGCAATGGGTATAGTTTTGCAGCCATAGCGGGCATCTCCATCCATATCCTCCATGTCCTTTACAACTTCTCTTATCAACGAAATAACGAAGGCAAACGCGGCATATAAAAGACTGATACGTACAAACCTGCGCATTTCGGCCTGCCACTCAAATGGTTCGCAACTGGAGCATCCGAAACTGCGATAATAACAAAGAAAGCAAACTAAAATAACCCAGGCCGTTAGCAACGAAACCAGAATATTGCCAATCAGTAATTTTTTCTTAAGGCTAATGCTGTACGCAAATAATAAGAAAGCACAGCCAAGGTTGGAGAGTCCCAACCAAAATACCGGCGTATTGAAATCGATATAAAATCCTATCAATACAGCAGTACCTGAAAACAGGATATGCAAAACAATGGCCCAGCGCCTCTTGATATGCTTGTCAATTATTTTTTTCTCAGGTTTGTTTATCTCGTCAATATTCAGGTCGAAATAATCGTTAATGATATTGCCCGCCGCTGCAATCAGTAATGATGAAAAAACTAAAAGAATAAAATAAGTTCCGGTAAATGGACTGTAGGCATCTTCATAATTGCCATAGAAAGGAAAAATCATGGTGAAGTAAAACAGCATTTGCGTTGCCGCAATGATGACCAGATTAGGCCAGCGTACCAGTCGTAAAAAAGCAATAATTAATTTCATGAAAAAATTGTGCAGCGAAAATAAGCATTGAAAACGAAATAAGTCATTTACTTAGCTGCAACGGTCGTATCCAAATCCCAGTGGTTGTTAAGCTTCAAAACCTTTTCAATAACATCTCTGGCGCAGCCGCTGCCGCCAATAATCGGCGAAATATAATGAGAGATCTGCTTGATTTCTTGCGCCGCATCAGCCGGGCAACATGGCAAACCTGTTAACTGCATGGGCACATAGTCGGGTATATCATCACCCATAAACAGAATTTCATCCCAAACCAATTGATGTTCGGCAACATATTCCGTGAGTTTCGCTTTCTTATCATCAATCTTTACAAAACAATCTTTAACACCCAAGCGTGATAGTCTTTCTCTTACCGCTTCTGAGGTTCCCCCCGAAATAATAACAACCCTATACCCTTTCTTAATCGCCAGTTGAATGGCATAGCCGTCTTTGATATTCATCCGCCTCGCCATTTGGCCATCCTCTAAAATCAATAATGTACCATCGGTGAGAACACCGTCAACATCAAATACAAATGTTTTTATGGATTTAAATTTTTCGAGAACGTTCATTTGGAATTGGTTTAGGAGTTTAGGAGTTTAGGAGTTTAGGAGTTTAGAGGTTTAGTTTTGAGCCTCTAAAATCCTAAACTATTTCTGATTATCTCGCCACTCATACACCCAACTACTCTGTATCATTTCCAGATGACCTTCGTTACTGTCTTCAGCCTTGCCTTCAAACCCAGGAATTTCCATCACCCATTTGTACAAGTCGGTAAATCGAATCCGGTAAATCTTACTTTCGCCAAAATCATCACCAAAGCGTTCGTGGAGTTTCATTGCAATATCTTCGTAATCTCTCCAATTAATGGGTGGTTCAAAAGTCATAAGTTGTAAATTTGATAATTAGCCAATATACTAATCTGCTAATTTTTTATTTGTAAAAGTGTTTACCAAAATGCAGAAGCTTAAATTACTTGAACCAATTAGCACATTATCTCATTAATTAATTGGCTTCTATTCTCCTAAAAACTGCGTCTGATCAGGCAAAGTAACGGTAATATCACCATTTCCATCCTGCAAAACACATTGGCAACCCAACCGTGAATTTATCCGTGGATTTACAGCTCTGTCAATAAAATCTTCTTCTTTATCGGTCAATTCTTCAATAAAACCTTCTCCCTGCTCCACGTATACATGGCAGGTACTACAAGCACAAACACCACCACAGTTGTGGTGCAGTTCAATATCGTTCTTTAAAGCTACTTCTAAAATCGACTGATCGGGTTCAATACCCGACAGGGTTATTGGTTCAAGTCCCTTTTGTTCAAACTTAAATGTTACATTATACATATTCTGCAAATTTCGGGTTGCAAACCTAATTATATTTATCAATTAGGGAAAATATAACTTGACTGTTGCTTTTTTGTGTTTGCCATATAAAAATCATTTATTACTTTTCGCTTTCAATCATAACCTCTGATTTTAAAACAACATGACAATAAAAACACTCTTCTATGTCGCCGTTTTAGCCATGGCCGTAATTATTACTGCTGGCTGCAATGGCAGCGGAAATAATAAAACAGACAAGCCTTCTAAAGACAGCACTAAAACCTCTAACAAGAAAGAAGAAAAAAAGGATAAACCCGAATCCAAATATCAGCGACCGCCCATCGTAAATATTGTGGATAGTCTGTCGCCAAAAAGAACTGTTATTTATTGTAAGGACAGCGCTGCAACATATGAACGCATTGGTCCAAAACTTGGAAATATTTATGGCGGCAAACTGGCAGAGTACCTCAAAAAGAATAATTTGAAAATGGCGGGGGCACCCATGGCCTGGTACCGGAAGCTGAAGGCTCCTTACTTTTTTGAAGCCGGAGTACCAGTAAATAAAAAAGGAAATAAAGCAGTAGCCGGCGTTATGACACGTGACTTGCCCGCTGGCAAAGCGATTATAGCACATTTTTACGGTCCTTTTGAACTGTTGCCGCAGGGTTATGATGCCATCAAAGAGTTTATGAAAGATAATAAGAAAATGGCTGCCGGTGCTCCTTACGAAATTTATTTAACCGACCCCATTGATAAAAAGGGTAATCCGGTTGATCCGTATAAAATACAAACCGACATTGTTTTCCCAATAAAATAAATTACTTGTTAACTATACTATCAGTTAGCTTCAGGTAAATGTATTTTAGCTTTGGATGTTTGGATAAAATCTGCAGATGTTTGTCTAAAGTAAAAACATCATTACGTATGGCGGGACCTGTCTGCATTTCGGCCGGCGATTGGTTTTCTATACGTTGTGCCGTTTTCTTTATCAGTGGAATCAGCAACTTAAAATCAACGTCTTCTTTTTTACAAAAGTCTTCTGCCAATGCATATAAATGATTGGTAAAGTTGCTAACAACAACAGCGGCCACATGCAATTTTAATCTTTTTTCGTCGCAGGCCTGCGCTACGTTGGAAGAAATGGTCTTTGCAAAATCCTCAATCATGGTCATTGTTTCAGGCGAACTGCCATCTACCAGCAACGGAATATCATTTTCATAAACTATTTCCCTGCGCAAACTTTGTAATGGATACAGCACGCCATAATTAACAGAAATATCTTTCAGCACATCTTTAGACACTGAGCCCGCAGTATGCAGTACTAATTTTTTACCTAGGTGAATACTGTTGTTCAATCCATACAGGGCATTATCGCTTACAGCAACCAGGTAAAGCTCAGCACTGGAATCAATGATTCCGTTATTATCGGTAAAAGGACAATTAAATTCAGCAGCCAACACCGCGGCATGTTCAATATTGCGACTTACCACTTGTATAACCGCATGATTACTTTTTACAAGCATCCTGCCCAATACTGCCGCCACGTTTCCCGATCCGATAATTACAATCTTCATAGTGTTAACTTTGCTTAATGAAACTTACACAAAGATTAGCCATAGGATACATACAAACAAAATTTAAGTTATTAACATTTATCTCCAAAAAAAAGGCTGCCGAAAAGGCTTTTGAAGTATTTGGCACTCCGTTTTTAAAATCTATTAGAAAAGGCCCGTTAAAAAATACCGAAGAAATTGAAATCTCACTAAATAATAAGAAAGTGGCGGGCTATCGTTGGAATCACCCCCAACCCAAAAAAACATTGATATTGCACGGTTTTGGATCAGCCGCTCACAAGTTTGAAGACTATGCAACTTTACTTGCCGCAGCAGGCTATGAGATATTGGCTTTTGACGCCCCTGCCCATGGTGATAGCGAAGGCATTACCACCAACGCTATTGAATATTGTGCCATGATAGAAAAAGTGATTGAAGAACTTGGTCCGATTGATAGCTTTATCGCTCATTCATTCGGTGGGATTGCCTTAAGCCTGGCGTTGGAAAAATTACCGCATGATTCAAAAACAAAAGTTGTATTTATTGCTCCGGCAACCGAAACCACATCGGCGGTTGATGGCGCTTTTAGCATGTTAAAAATAAAAAATGCAGCAGTTAGAAATGAGTTTGAAAAAATAGTTTTAGCGTTGAGTGGAAAAAATACCGAATGGTTTTCCATGCGCCGTGCCATGAATAATATTAGTGCATCTGTGTTATGGATACATGATGAAGGCGATGACATCACTCCTTGGGCTGATGCCGAAAAAGTACAATCCGACAACCACCCCAATATAAAATTCATACTTACAAAAGAGCTTGGGCATCGTAAAATATATCATGACAAAGCTGTAAAAGAACTGGTGGTTAAGTTCCTCTAAAATGCTTATATTAAAGAGAAGAATTTGAAAATTTATTTGGAATTTTCATTTTTGCGCTAATATTGCATTGCAGGCTATGGTGCAAAAAATGTACAAAGCTGCATAAAGCGATGCCGTACAAGGGAGTGACACAACGATGTTGAGATAGGCTACCACGGCTGGTTACAAAAGAAATATTAAAACGAATTATGGCGAAAAATCTGTTAATAGTGGAGAGTCCGGCAAAGGCAAAAACCATTGAAGCAATTCTTGGAAAAGACTTTGAAGTGAGGAGTTGCTTTGGTCATATACGTGATCTAGAGAAGAATGATATGGGCATAGATATCGCTAATAATTTTCAACCTAAATATATAATATCGCCCGAAAAAACAAAAGTGGTAAGCGAATTAAAAAGCTTGGCTAAAAAAGCAGAGACCGTTTGGCTAGCATCGGATGAGGATCGTGAGGGAGAAAGTATCAGTTGGCATTTAGCCGAGGTGTTGGGTTTAGATCCAAAAACAACCAAGCGAATTGTGTTTCATGAAATTACCAAACCCGCCATTTTAAAAGCAGTAGAAAATCCACGCACAATAGATATGCATTTAGTAGATGCACAACAGGCACGCCGGGTAGTTGACCGTATTGTTGGTTTTGAACTAAGCCCCGTTTTGTGGCGTAAAATTGGCATGAGCGGCGGACTAAGCGCCGGCCGTGTACAAAGTGTGGCCGTTAAATTAATTGTAGAAAAAGAAAGAGAGATTAATGCTTTTACTGCGGTTAGCAGTTTTAAACTGGAAGCCACTTTAGCTGCAACCGATCTTAATAATAAAACCGTTTCTTTTAAAGCTGAAGGTGCCAAACATAATAATGAAGCAGATGCAGAAAAGTTTTTGCAAAGCTGCATTGGAGCCAACTATACGGTAAAAGACATTCAGGTAAGGCCTGGCAAACGCACACCGGCAGCACCTTTCACCACATCTACCCTGCAACAGGAAGCCAGTCGTAAACTGGGTTATGGTGTTAGTAAAACCATGTTGCTGGCGCAGAAGTTATACGAAAGCGGTAAGATTACTTATATGCGTACCGACAGCGTGAACCTGGGTGATACTGCCATGGACGCTATCAAAACTGAAATAGGAAAAAGTTTTGGCGACAAATATTTACAGGTTCGCAAATACAAGAACAAGAACGAAGGCGCACAGGAAGCGCATGAAGCCATTCGTCCAACATACATGGAAGTAAAGCATGTTGGCGATACGGATTTGCAACGTTTATATGAATTAATATGGAAACGCACCATCGCATCGCAAATGGCTGATGCCGAACTGGAGAATACTACAGCAAAGATTCATATCAGTACCAATGGAGAGCAACTTACTGCCAGCGGCCAGGTAATAACATTCGATGGTTTTTTAAAGGTATATTTAGAAAGCAC
>JBKJPN010000117.1:0-37363 GCA_046595125.1 Ferruginibacter sp. | reverse complement strand
TTGAAAAAGGCGAAAGAAAACTATTGAATTTTGGCCATACTATTGGGCATGCTATTGAAAATATGCACAGCATTCCGCATGGCCATGCAGTAAGTATTGGTATGGTGGCAGCCTGTAACTTATCAGAAAAGATAAATGGATTTCACTTTGAAGAAGCCGCAAAGATTGTTAAACTTTTAAACCAATATCACTTACCTGTAGATTTGGAAACCAATCATGAAACAATTTTTGAGGTATTAAAAATGGATAAGAAAAGAAAAGACGAAGGTGTACAGTTTATCCTGCTGAAAAAGATTGGACATGCCGAAATAAAATTCATCAGATTAGATGATCTAGAAAAACAGTTTAAAGAAATAATATAGTGATTGCAATTATTCAACCTTCAAAAATTTCGGGAATAATTACTGCACCTGCTTCCAAAAGTAGTATGCAACGGGCTTGTGCACTTGCTTTGCTGGCAGAAGGGGAGACCACAATACTCAACCCTGGAAAAAGTAATGATGATTTGTCGGCATTGGATATTATCCAAAAACTGGGCGCAACTATTGAAGTTGGAGATAATCAATTGAAGGTTTTTAAAACAAAGACTTCTCCATCTGCTAAAGAACTCAATTGTAGCGAAAGTGGATTAGGTATTCGCATGTTTACGCCGATTGCGGCGCTCTCATCTTCACCAATAACCATAACAGGCGAAGGGAGTTTATTAAAACGGCCCATGCATTTTTTCGACGAAATATTTCCGCAGCTGGGCATTTCCATTCAATCTAACAATGGTCATCTGCCAATAACAATTAAAGGGCCATTGCAGCCGGCAGATATTGCCATTGATGGCTCCTTGAGTTCGCAGTTTTTAACTGGTTTATTAATTGCTTATGCGAAAGCGGCAAACAAGCCGGTTACCATCACTGTAAATAATTTAAAAAGCAAACCATATGTAGATTTGACTTTGCAAATGATGAAGCAATTTGGGTACGATGTTGAGCATGAAAATTATGAAAGATTTTTTATAAGCCCGTCCTTCGACTCCGCTCAGGACTTACAACATAATCCTTCGACTTTGCTCAGGACTTATGTTGTGGAAGGCGATTGGAGTGGAGCGGCCTTCTTATTAGTTGCTGGAGCTGTTGCAGGTGAAATAACAGTGAAAGGACTGGATGTATTTTCAACCCAGGCAGATAAAGCAATTTTAAAAGCGCTAATGTATTGCGGTGCAAATATTTCAATAGAAGAACAGCAAATTTCGATAAACGCTCCTTTAGGGGATGGGGGTAAGCCATTTCATTTTAATGCAACTGATTGCCCTGACCTTTTCCCACCATTGGTTGCATTGGCAACATATTGCAACGGTACTAGTGTTATTGAAGGAGTTAGCCGCTTGGCACATAAAGAAAGTAACCGTGCATTAACTTTACAAGAAGAGTTTAAAAAGATGGGTGTTGAAATAAAATTGCAGGATGATTTGATGATGATTGAAGGTGGGGGCAGTGTAAAAGGCGCAACAGTTCATTCCCGGCACGACCACCGCATTGCCATGGCTTGTGCTGTTGCAGCTTTGGGTGCCGAAAGTGAAACAGTAATTGAAGAAGCGGATGCAGTAAATAAATCGTATCCAAGTTTTTATGAAGATTTGAAATTGCTGAATGCTTCAGTATCTTTATCATAACCATGGTCTGACGCCCTCGTCTGACCAATAAAGTAAACATGGTCTTACGCCCTCGTCTGACCAACAAACCAATAAACGTGAATACATTCGGCCGCATTTTCAGGGTACATATTTTTGGCGAATCGCATGGCGAATGTGTTGGATTAACTATTGATGGTTGCCCGGCAGGTTTACATTTGTCTGTTGATGATTTTATAACAGACATTGAAAGAAGAAAGCCAGGAGCCAAAGGAACCACACCCAGAAAAGAAGATGATATTCCTCAAATAAAAACAGGTTTGTTTAACGGCAGAACCACCGGTGCGCCGCTTACCATTTTATTCGAAAATAATAATACCCGAAGTGCCGATTATGAGAAGCTCCGTGCAGTGCCTCGGCCTGGCCATGCCGATTTTGTTGCTTCTAAGAAATTTGGCGGCCACGAAGATTATCGAGGTAGCGGACATTTCAGCGGCAGGCTCACTGTTTGCCTGGTTGCGGCAGGTGTGGTCGCAAAAAAAATGATGGCAGGGATTGATATCGCCGCAAATATTATGGAGATAGGAGGCGAGACCGATTTAGAAAAGGGCTTACAAAAAGCAATCGATGCAAAAGATAGCATCGGTGGTATCATTGAATGCAAAGTAAATGGCTTGCCTGTTGGGTTGGGAGAGCCATTTTTTGATTCCGTAGAATCGGTACTAAGTCATGCCGTGTTTGGTATACCAGCAGTCAGAGGAATTGAATTTGGAACCGGCTTTACAGCCGCAAAAATGTTTGGCAGTCAGCATAACGATGCTATTGAAGATAAAGCCGGAAAAACATTTACAAATCATGCCGGTGGTATTGTTGGTGGTATAACCAACAGCAACGAATTGGTTTTTCGTATCGCCATCAAACCAACTTCGTCAACACCCATCGAACAGCAAACATTAAATATTGAAACCAATTCGGTAGAATCGTTTTCGGTAAAAGGCCGGCACGACCTGTGCATAGCCCTGCGTGTGCCGGTTATACTGGAAGCGGTAACAGCTTTTGTACTGGCCGATTTGATGATGCTTGAAAATAAAATTCCCCGAATAAATCAATAGCCAATTAACCTGCGGTGATAATTAATTTGGCCCAGGTGATAGGTGAGGTGCCCATACAGATGCAAAAGCATACCCATATTGGACACAACAGTTCCATGTTTTTCCAGCGGAAAATCTTTGCTGAGGTCGTCTGTAGGTAATTTGGCTAAGGTTTCTTTTACAATAAGAATACAGTTTTCAATATTGGTAACCAAGTCTTGCCGCAATACATTTTTTAAACTGAATTCATCTTCTCTATGCCTTACGTAGCCCGTGTTGCCGAGTGTTGCGCCAATAAAATGATTCAGGTTTCCAATCAGGTGCAGGCATAAATTGCCACCGGAGTTGCTAATCTCTCCTTTAATAATCCAAACATCATACTCATCTTTATATAAATTAATTTCAACGATGAGTTTTTGCAGGTCTCTTTCAAAAAGTTCAATCAAAGATTCTTTTAACATAGCTTTAGTTTTTTAGTGATGCTAATTTTTTGAAGGGTATATCCATCAATTCAAATTCTTTAGAGTTTGGTAAATAATAATGCCACCATTCGGTATCAAGTGCAACAAAACCATGTTTCTCCATAACCGTCTTAAGCAATGTTCGGTTTCGTAAAATCTGTTCGGGTAAATTTTTAAAAGCGTGGTGTGCCGTATCGCTGAAATTATCGAAACCAGTGCCCATGTCGAGTTCTGATTTATCTTTTAAATTGATAATGGTAAGATCTACGGCGATTCCGCGGTTATGTCCGCTACCTTTTTTGGGGTCTGCAGCATAACGGTCATCCTGTACTGGCTCCCAAAGTCTTTCAGTTATCGAATAGGGCCGGTAAGCATCAAATATTTTTAAACCATAGCCGCTCTTGTCCAATTCCATTTGCACAGCCGCTAGTTTTTCAGCGGCAGTACTGCGTAAGTAAGTTGTTTTTATAGGTGGGTATAATTTTTGCTTCATAAAATTGTTAGTGCAAGCATATCGCAAATCAAATATTAATGTTGGAATTATTTTTTTAAGATTAACCATGGCTTTGCCGGGATTGTATTGTACTGTTTTTTCTAACTGGGCTGCATCAGCAATAACCCATAATCCATATTTGTTCAACACGGTATCTTGTGCTCTGGCAACGGAGATTGTTAACAAAAAAACAATTGCGTAAATTAGTGCTACCTGAAAACGATGTATTATCTTGTTCATAGTTTATCCTGCTGAAAAATCCGGCTTGAAGATATTGATTTCAAGTTATTAATATTTAACCCGAATTATGCAAAATTGCAAAAACACATACCGGCATTTTCCTCTTTGCTTGTTCTTATTAGTTTTAGTGTCTTGTAACAATAACACAAAAAAAGCAAATGCAGATATTGTAACGGACCCGCATGCAATGGACAACCATGTGGCTGAAAATATTGAATCAGCTTTAAAAGCAGCTTTTGCTGATAACGGTAAAATTGATGACAGTACTGCAATCGACTTACCAGTTGTTTTAAATAAATTTTACGATAATAGAGATTATAAACCTGTTTGGAGTTCAGCATCAAAATGGCAACTGCTGGCCGATACACTCTACCAGTTTATTAAATTGGCTAAAAACGAAGGGCTTTTTCCCGAAGATTATCATTTTAAAGAATTACAGTTTTTAAAAGATACCCTGGATGCTGATTCGTTAACAAGTATGAAGGCGGCCTACTGGCCTAGGATCGATGTACTTTTCACCGATGGTTTTATGCACATCATTAAAGACCTAAAACAAGGCCGTTTACAACCCGACAGTTTATCTTTAAATAAAGATTCGGCACTGGTAGATAATTATTTTATTGTTACACTGGATGAACTACTGGATAAAAAACAATTTAATGTTCTGTTGAAGTCGCTGCAGCCAAAACACAAGGAATATTGGGAGCTGAAAAAAGGTATCAAGAAATTTGTTGATAGTATGGATACCAAGGAATATACCCGTATTACCTATCCTTTTAAAAGGGGAGATGCAAAAGATTCGGTTTTATTTGTGCGGCTATTGCAAAAGCGATTGTTGGAAAGTAATTGTATTGAAGCTGGAGAAAATTTACCTGATTCTGCGCAATTAACTAGAGCCATAAAGAAATATCAACTGCAGCATAATTTAAAGCCCGATGGATTATACGGGAGGAATTTGATTAATTCAATGAACCAAAGCGATGTTGAAAAATTTAATCGCATTGCAGTTACACTTGATAAGTATAAACAGCTGCC
Source organism: Ferruginibacter sp. (assembly GCA_046595125.1). GTDB lineage: Bacteria > Bacteroidota > Bacteroidia > Chitinophagales > Chitinophagaceae > Ferruginibacter. The sequence continues at coordinate 32,422 of JBKJPN010000117.1, read as the reverse complement.
AGCAAAAATGCCCGAAAAATATATTTGGGTTAATATACCCGGGTATTATTTAGCCTTGATAGATGCGGATACGATTGTACTAGAATCAAAAGTTATTGTAGGTAAACCCGAAACTCGAACACCCTTACTAACAGCTGAGATTTCTGATATGATAACCTATCCCACCTGGACGGTACCCAACAGTATCATTGTAAAACAATACTTGCCCAAGTTAAAAAATAATCCAAATTATATTTCTAAGATTGGATTAAAGTTGCTCAATAATAAAGGTGAAATTATTGACCCTAATACTGTTAACTGGACTAAATATTCAAGGGGTATTCCCTACAAAGTAATGCAGGGTAGCGGCGATAACAATTCGCTGGGAGTCATCAAATTTAATTTCGATAATCCGTATTTTGTTTATTTACACGACACCAATCAGCGTTATCTTTTTAAAAATTCATCGAGGGCATTAAGCCACGGTTGTGTACGAGTGCAGGAATGGGAAAAATTGGCTTATTATATTGCATCCAACGACAGTATTATGAGCACTAGAAAAGATTTATTAAAATATACTACCGATTCAATAAAAAACTGGATAGCAAAAAAAGAACGCCACCGTATTGACGTTAAGAATCATATACCCCTTTATATTCGCTATTTTACTTGCACGGGTAAAAAGGAAACAATAATTTTTTATGAGGATGTGTATGGTGATGATAAAATTTTGATTGATAAATACTTTGCAAAAAAATGACAGTTACCTTGCTGTTTATTTGCTTTATCTTTAATTATGCTGATGAAATTAGTCAACACAAAATACCAATTCAAACTCGGAGTTTTATGGGCTGTGTTTGTGACCGTATTTTGTATTGCTTCTGTTGAAGTTTATGCCCAAAATAAAACAACGGCTAATAAATTAAAGCAAAAAAAAACTATACGTGTTTTTTATGGTCAGGCCAGTTTTTATGCCAATAAATTTAATGGACGTAGAACTGCAAGCGGCGAAATTTTTGATCAAAAAAAGCTTACCTGTGCAAGCAATGTATTACCCCTGGGCACTTGGATTAAAGTAACCAATTTAAAAAACGGGCGAACCGTTGTCGTCAAAATAAATGATCGTATTCACCCCAAAATGAAAAGAATTGTTGATTTATCCAGAGCTGCAGCCAGTAAACTGGGGTACGTTTCTAGAGGACTGACTAGGGTTAAAATTGAAATACTTGATAAAAAACAGCTTTCCTTAAATTAAAATATATCTGGCTATGTTCAATATGCCCCAAATCAGCGCTTAATATTAGTTTGAATTATGTGGGTAAAATATTTCACGGTATGAAACTAAGCAGCTATTTTTGCTGCGATTTAGAAAATTAACACTTATGAAGAAAATCTTAATGATTTGTATGGGCTTAGGCCTGTTTGTTTCATCTTTTGGACAAGCTGAACAAAAAAAACGCCCCTCACTGGGGATCCATTTTTTAATGAATGATTTTTATACAGCACAAAGCTTACGAACAAGCGGATTGTCAACTGTATTGGAATCTAAAAGCTGGCAAAAGGGCAAAAACATGACCGCCGGAATGGCCGTTAGTTATGAGCAAGGTTTAAGCAATAAGCTCGATTTTGTGGGAACCTTGTCGGGTACTTTTGTAAAATACCCTATTAATGGTAAACCAGCAGCTTTAAACACCAGTTTATTGCTTGAAGGTACAGCCGCTGTAAATCTTAAGTTATTAACAGACAATTATTTCTTTAATCCATTCCTAACAGCAGGTATAGGAGCCTCTAAGTATAGAGGATACTACGCAGCATTTATGCCATTTGGATTGGGCGCACAGATTAGAGTTGCAGATGAGACTTTTATTGTGTGGAATTCACAATACCGTGTTCCTGTTACTGAAAATGCGTCTTATCATTTATACCATAGCCTAGGTGTAGTATCTAGCCTGCATAAAAAACCAGCTCCGGTTGTAGTTGTACTTCCACCGCCACCGCCGCCACCAGCTGATCGTGACGGAGATGGTATAATCGACGATCAAGATAAATGCCCCGACGTAAAAGGCCTTGCCTCTTTACAAGGATGCCCCGATAGAGATGGCGACGGTATTGCTGATAATGATGATAAATGCCCTGACGTTCCTGGATTAGCCCGTTATCAAGGTTGCCCTATACCTGATACTGACAAGGATGGTATTAATGATGAAGTAGATAAATGTCCAACCGTACCGGGTTTTGCCCGTTACCAGGGTTGTCCCATACCAGACACAGATGGAGATGGTGTAAATGACGAAGAAGATAAGTGTATCAACGAAAAGGGGCCTGCTTCTAACTTTGGTTGCCCTATTATAAGCGAGGAAATTATCAAACGTGTTAATTTAGCAGCAAAGAATGTATTCTTTGCTACTGCTAAATGGGATTTATTAGCGAAATCATTTCCAAAATTGAACGATGTAGTTACCATTTTGAATGAGAACTCATCTTTCAAAGTTCAAATTGATGGGCATACAGATTCTCAAGGTAAGGATGATTACAATCAGACTTTATCTGAAAACAGGGCTGCATCTGTTAAAGCTTATCTGGTGAGTAAAGGTATTTCTGAAAACCGAATCAGCTCTGCAGGATATGGAGAAACAAAACCAGTTGCAGATAACAATACTGCTGCTGGCCGTGCAAAGAACAGAAGAGTAGAAATGACTTTAAGTAATTATTAAGCTATAGTTTACAATATTTAAAAATTCCCTCTGATAAAATCGGAGGGAATTTTTTTTATGAAAAAGTTAGCATGGAATTGTGTAATCTTCTGATAAAAAAAGCCTTATTTTTAGTATACAAAACTAAACCCTGTGTACAAAATTCGCTTTTTTGTTATTTCACTGATTGCATCGGTAACAGCCACAAATGCTCAACAATTTGATAATACGATTAACCTTTTAGGTGCCAATTTTCCACAGGAAAAAATTCACATTCATTTTGATAAAGAAGTTTATTTACCAGGTGAAACCATCTGGTTTAAAGCCTACCTATTCGAAGAAAATCTGCCGTCTGAAAGGAGTACCAATTTTTATGCTGCTTTGTATGATGAGCAGGGTAGGCTAATAGAAAAAAAAGTGAGTCCACTATTTGGATCAACCACCGATGGTCATTTTACCATCCCAGATACCATCAAGTCATCCCAACTGATTTGCAGGGCTTATACCAATTGGATGATGAATTTTGATTCCTCCATGCAATTCTATAGGTCTATTACAATAATGGGCAATGCTGATACAGATGCCCCAAATGAAACAGACAGATTCACTGCACTGCAATTTTTTCCTGAAGGAGGTAATCTGATTGAGGGCGTAGTAAATACCATTGCTTTTAAAAGCAATTTTAATAACGGGCTGCCCTTTTCGATAGATGGGGTTCTTAAAAAACAGGAAACTGGCGAGGTTATTTTGCCAATAAAAACGATACATGACGGCATGGGAAAATTTGATTTGGACGTAGCTCCCGGCGAAAAATATTATGTTGAATGGATAGATAACCATGGCGCCAAACAGCAAACCTGGTTGCAAACGCCTAAACAAAAAGGTGTGGCGTTAAAACTTTCGGTACAAAAAAGCAAGTTGTTTTTTAATTTGATAAATAAAACAGGTGCCGACTCGCTGCATATACTTATGTATATGTATCAAAAAGTTATTTACAAATCCAATATTGTTACAGACCCTACAAGCCCTTTTACTGGAAATATCACTGTCGCTGATTTACCTTCGGGAGCTATTCAAGTAACTGTTTTTGATGCCGCATGGCAGCCCGTAGCAGAGCGGATAGCTTTTATCAACAACAATAATTTTACGATTAATGCTGCTGTAATTTCAAAAGAAATCAGCTTGAAAGAAAGGGGAAAAAACATGCTTGAAATTGTATTGGCCGATACGATTCCGGCAAATATGTCACTTAGTATTTCTGATGCTGGTTTTAATAATGCAGAAGCTGAGCATACCATCGTTTCCGATTTTTTGTTACAAGCCGAATTGAAAGGGTACATCCATAACCCGGCTTATTATTTCACCAATAATACAGATCCAACTTTACGTTCCAAATTAGATTTGGTGATGCTTACTAATGGTTGGCGCAGGTATAATTGGGATGATTTGAAGGTTCAGAAAATGCCTGTAAAATATTTTGATACTGACAATTACCTGCGCATTTACGGCCAAATTAGTAATGATGCCTATGGCAAACTGGAGAAAGATGAGCCAGTAAACCTCATTGTTAAAACTGCTGACAGTACCAATATGTTTTATTCTGTTATTCCCGAGCGAACAGGGTTAATTAAAAAACAGGGGCTGGTATTTTATGATTCAGCCAGTATATATTTCTCTTTCAACAAAAATAAATTGCTGAATAGCCAAATGAATTTCAGCCAGTCTAATTTTTTGCATGTTCAATCTCCTGTGTTGAACGACTACAAAAAATACCTGTGGCGTGGTAAAAGCAATATAGTGGAAGATAAAAATACTTCCTTGTATAAGTATTACACGGCTAATGAAGGGGTAAAATTATTCAACGAAGAGAAAACATTGGGAGGAGTTGTTGTAAAAGCTGGCGGCAATCGTAATTGGAGAAACGACCCCGTTGTTAAGCTGGATGAAAAATATACAAGCGGCTTGTTTTCTGGTGGAGCTTCAGGATTTTCAGTTGACGTATTACATGATGAAAAGGCTTGGACAAAACTTGACATTTTTAATTATATCCGTAGTTCTGTGCCAGGGCTATCTGTTGGAAGTTTTAATGCTACAGGTGGCAGGTCATTGACTTACGGGGGTAGGCAGGTTATCGTTTATATTGATGAGCAGGAATTGTCTACAGTTGAAATGGAATCGTTGCGTATAGAGGATATTGCTTTTATTAAAGTAATACCCCGGTATTTTGGCCGAGGAGCCGATGCTGGTGGAAGTGGATATGCGCCAGCAATTTCAATCTACCGTAAAAAGGGTGACGACATGATAGACCGCCGCCCCAAAGAAACTGATTTAAGCATTGTAAAAGTTGCAGGTTATTCTCCCATTAAGGAGTTTTACAGTCCTGATTATTCCAAAACCAATACTACCAGCGGTACCGATGCCCGTACAACTTTGTTATGGCTGCCATACATTTTAAACGATGCTAACAATCGTAAAATACCAGTTACATTTTACAACAATGATTTTACAAAAAAAATGCGAATTGTTTTAGAAGGAATTAATGAGGAAGGTAAAATGATACGAATTGAAAAAATAGTTGAATAGTGTATGTAACGCAAAAACGAAGAGCCACTTTTAAAGCAGCTCTTCGTAAAATATCTTAGTAATCATTTTCCTTTGGCTTTACCGTTTTCTTCGTTTTATCATCGATTGGCTTTTGAGCCGGCATTACTGCTTTTTTGGGTTCCGGTGTTTTCGATTTTCCGCTATCTGCTTTAGCATTAGGAATCTTACTTTCAATTCCTATTTTTTCAACAGGTGTTTTATCGGGCGGCGTAGGTACATTAAAGTAATCATCTGCCTCGGGGTTACCTTCGTCTGTTGCAGTACTGTCGCCTTCGTTAAAATATTTTTCCAAGTTTGCATCGGCATAAATAGGGTCATTTGTCAATTCAATAGGCTTTTCAAATATTTTAATCTTGCCATAATCCAATTTTCTATCAGCATATACCTTACTCATAAACATACCCCAGGCCGGGGCCGACATCTCGGCACCACCGGCTGTGCCCGAGTAAATACGAATAAAGGGGTCATCACATCCAACCCAGGTACCTGCAATTAGTTCCGGAGTATATCCAATAAACCAGCCATCGGCATTGTTATCGGTAGTGCCGGTCTTTCCTGCTTTTTCCACTGGTATGTTAAACCTGTTTAAAGTTCGGGCAGTACCAAATTTAATTACACCTTCCATCAATTTCGCCATAGTGTAGGCGTCAGATTCGGCAATTACTTGTTTTGATGTAGAAATGAACTCCTGCAACATGTTTCCGCTTTTGTCTTCAATCCTGCTTAAGATTACCGGTTCGGTACTTAGGCCTTTATTAGGAAACATACTGTATCCCTGAAGCATTTGAAGCAAAGGTATTTCGGCAGTGCCGAGTGCAATCGAATAATAGGGAGGCATTTTTACTTTGATACCGCAATTCTCTACAAACTCAATGGTTCTTTTTACACCAATCTGTCCTATCAATCGCCAGGCAGCTATGTTTTTAGACCATGCCAAACAATAAGCCACGGTACCACCTCCACTTGATATGGTTTTCCCGCCCAGCGTCAGTGATCCTCCGGGTATTACAGTCTCGGGTGTATATCCAGCTTCATCAATAGCCAGTGTGTAAACAAAGGGTTTAAAGGTAGAGCCTACTTGCCGTAACTGCGTTACGTGATCATACTTAAACCATTTAAAATCTATGCCACCGACCCAACATTTTACTTCGCCGGTACGAGGGTCCATGGCAACAAAATTTGTTTGTAAAATTTGTTTGTGATACCTAATAGAGTCAAACGGAGTCATCACCGTGTCCTTTTCACGTTTGGCATTCCAGGCAAATACTTTCATTTTTACAGGCGTGTAAAAGGTTTTTTTTATTTCTTCTTCACTTACTTCGGCTTCTTTCATCTTTTTCCAGCGCTCGGTAAATTTAAAAGCATTCTCAACAATATTATCATGTCCCTTCCAAATCCTGGTACCATTATTTTTCATAATCCAGTCCAGCTTTTTTTGAATGTTGGGCATATGCTCAACAATGGCTTCTTCGGCATATTGCTGCATTTTGCTGTCGATGGTAGTATAAATTTTCAATCCATCTCTGTACAAATCATAAGGCTCGCCTGTTTTAGGATTTTCATGCTGCTTACACCAATCTCTCAACTGGCCTGCAAGTGCAGTTCGGAAATAGGGAGCAATTCCCACATTTTCGTCAATTCTTTTGTAGTTGGTAATTAATGGCTTTGCCTTCAGTTTTGCCGCTTCGGCCTCGGTTAAAAAATGCTGCTGGCAAACTACCATTTGGTTTATTACCGTATTTCGTCTGTCAACTGAAGCTTTAGGGAAGTCGATGGGATTGTAGATATATCCTTTTAGCATCCCAATTAAAACAGCGGCTTCTTCAAGTTTTAAATCCTTGGGTTCTTTTTGAAAATAGGTAAGTGAAGCATTTCTTATACCCCATAGATTACCCCAAGGGGCTCTGTTCAGGTACAAGGCAATAATCTCTTCTTTAGTGAAATTGCGTTCCAACTTTACAGCAACAATCCACTCTTTTATTTTGTCAAACCCACGTTTTAACTTATTGCCTCTTCCCTGGCCAAGCATCAATTTAGCCACCTGTTGTGTAAGTGTGCTTCCGCCTCCCTGTGAGCCCAAAGTAAGTACCACCCTGCCAACTGCTTGGCCATCAATTCCGGAGTGGTCATAAAAACGCTCATCCTCAGTTGCCAGGAGGGCATTAATCACATTGGGTGATATTTCATTGTATTTTACTTCGCTTCTGTTTTCGGAATAATATTTACCCATCAACACTCCATCGCTCGAGTAAACCTCACTAGCTAGGTCGGCTTCTGGATTTTGCAACTGCGCTACGGATGGCATCTTGCCAAACAAACCAAAATTGGCGCATACAAAAAGCAGCACTAAAAGCAGGAAGCCGCCTATGAAAACACGCCATAAAATTTTAACTGAACGTTTCATGAATGAGATTTTTAAATGGGCTTTTGTTAAATGAAAAACAAAAGCGCATAAAACTACCGAAAGATATTATTTGGTTATGCTGCCTGTTGTTAAAACCTGTTTGGAAACTGGGTATTTAACAGGTCTTTATAACCGGTCAGGTTTTTATTGGTTTTCAGCAACTGCAGATTTTCTTCGGTAATAATTAAGAACGAATATTTATTTGCCGGCAGCCAAGATATTTCAGCCGCAGCATCTCTTTTTATTTTATCGTAATACTGTATGGCGGTTGCTGCATCTGCAAAAGTCGTTATCACCAATAAATTGCGGTCGGCATCCAATACATCGGTATTAATATTAATGGTTTGACCATAATAATTCTCCTTGTTATATCTAATAAAGGCATTCCTTGCTTCGGTTACATAAACCGGGTCAACCTTATTCAATATCATTAATACATGGTGAGGAGAACCTACTGCCATTACAAACGGTCCGCTGGTTAATGGTGGAGCGACTTTTGCAACTGTATCTTTTGGAACAACCGGCGGTGCTGTAGTAACAGTTTTAGTCTTTTCTTCTACCTTAATAATTTTATCATCGCCAACACGAGTTACTTCCAGTTCGGTCAAATATTTTTCTATCTCGGCCCTTCTTTTCAATACATCAATCATGGTTTCGGCCTTGCTCTTTAAGGGCGAATTAGGGTCGTTTGCAATTAAAGCCTGTAAACCTTTTATGGCAGCGCTGTCATCCCGGTTTTTAACATGATGTAGGGCTTCTATGTACAGCAACTGCGGCGTCCAGTAATTTACGCCATACAGACTGTCGGCTTTTTTCTTTTCAGCGATAGCCTCATTAAACTTACCTTCTATAAACAAGTTGTAAATATCATCGTACAATTTGGTTGCCTCGGGGTTTTTAGCTTTTGGATTTAGAGATGAAGGGTTGTTCAGCATTTGTCCCGATCTGGTGCCAGCAAACTTGCTGTTTAGCAAATTCTTATAATACTCGGCTTTGGCTTTATTGCCCAGTTTGGTATAACAGAAATACAGATTCAGGTAAACTTCACCATCAAGCAATCTATTTGGAAAACGAATTAAATAAGCTTCGTAGGTTTCAGCCGCCAGTTGATATTCTTCTAAATCGTTTTGATAACCTTTTGCAAGGATAATCATACTCTCTGCTATGATGTCATTGCTGGCATTCATTTTCTCTTCGGTAAGTGGAAGTTTTTCCATCAGCGATTCGTAACTGATATCTTCTCCCTGAGTACTAGCACCTTTCTTAGCATCTTTTTTATTATCAGCTTTTCCTACATCCGGTCCTTTTTGATCAGGATTTGGATTGGTTATAACAGTTTCTACCGATGCTTTACGCCGCCAATTATCTAAATTTGGGCGGTTGCCCCATTTGCTTTTAAACTCACTGAAGCCACGTGATTTAAGACCGTTATTATTAAAGTACCATTCTCCTTTGTTATTTGCTGCAAACAAATCGGGTGAACTTTGCTGATTATTTGCAAAAGGATTGGTCTGATTAGCACCACTACTGCCTCCACCATCATCTTTAAGGCCTTTTTCTTTTCTCAATGCCTTTGCAAGTTTCCTTACATAGTCTTCTCTGGCATTTGCCGATAAAGCCGCAATGGTTTGCAGGCTGTCTTCTCTTGCGATATTATCAATGGCTTCGGCAATTTTTACCAGAGCAGTTTTTCTTTCCTGCAGGTCGGCAATTCGTTTGTCTAAAATAGAGTCGTTGCCGGTTTGCAAACTATCGTACAACGCAGCGGCCAAGCGGTATTGCTTGCGGCTGTAAGCAATATCGCCCAGTTCCAGATAGGCCCTGTTTTTATAATTGATATTTCCTTCGTTATACTTAAGGCTCTTGTAAAAATGATTTATTGCGGCGTTTGTATCGGGTTTTTGCATGGCCAGTTCGCCAGCAGAATAATAAACTATATCGCGGTATTCCTCGTATTTATCGCGGCGCCCCATCCTCAAAAGCTTGCTAATGCTGTTATCCAGTTCTTTAGGATTGGTGCCTTTCAGCATCTTGGCATCGTTAAGCCGGGCATGTATATCCATCAATGGATCTACAGTGTGTTTGGATGCTTTGCTGTAATAATCAGATGCCTTGGTATACTGGCCGCCCATTTCGTACAACTGGCCTAATAAAAACTCCCAACGTGATTTATCCTGATTATTGGCAGCCTTGCTCAACGCTTTTTCAAGGTGAATAGCGGTGCTATCGTAATTTCCCTGTTTAAAAAACCAATATGCATTTAGTTCTTCCAAATCGTCCCGTAATCTTTTTGGCAAATTTGGGTCAACTTGTAACGTATTAATTAATCCTCCAGCCTCGGCATATTCTTGCTTTTCAATCAACGTACGGGCCATCCATAAAATGGCATCGTTGCGGCTTGGTGGGATAGAAGCAACCTTCTGCAGAATATTTCTTTTTTCTTTGTTTGCAATGGAACCACTTCCGGTGCCAACAATTCTATCATCATCATCATTCCTTCTTTTGCGTGGAAAAAGATTGTAGTTGATAAATTGGAAAGTCATTAAAGCCGAATCAAAATCTTTGCGGAAAAAATAGGCTTTGCCAATCAGCAAGTACATATTGTCAATCCAGTCGTTACGCAAATCGTGTAACAAAATACCCGCCGTAGAAGAGTAAATGACCGAGTCAAGTTCAACGGTTTGGGTTGCTGTATTATCCAATGTGTAGGGATAGAAAGACAGTATATTTGAATAATCTTCTTTTAATGCAAACTTTGCCCTGTCAACCACAGTGTTTACCCTGTTGTTGGCATTAAAATAGTAATTATAATGTGTAATGGTATTTTGATAAAAATTACGAACTACTGTAAATTTCTTATCAGCTGTTTTTTCGGAGCCGAGTTTTCGGTTCTCAAATTTCTCTGGTTTCTTTTCCCTACCAAAAGGGTCAATGGTCCAGGTAGGTTGGGCAAATAAATGGCTTGCAAATCCAGTTAATATCAGAAAAAACGGCAAAAATTTTATAGTTCTCTTCAGCATGAATCAAAAGGTTGTATACGAAGGCTAAATATCGGTAATTTTTGTTAATTATCGGGGATATACAACGTCATTTAATTTAGATTTAGCAAAATTTACATCAAGTAGCATTTCCATACATGATGATCTTTGTACAGGTATGCCGTTATTACCGTGTTTTACTCCTTTTTAAATTGCTTTTTCGCCTGCATTTCTTAATTTTAACGTTCAACAAAAAAATATGGCAAAATTAAAGGCCAACAGTACCCTAAAACGTTTGAGAAACCGTTACAGGCTGGTGGTTATGAATGAGGATACTTACGAGGAAGTAGTAAAATTTAAGCTAAGCAGGCTAAGTGTTTATATTTTTTTGAGTTCTGTTTTCGTGGTTTTAACTGGGTTGATTATAGCGCTTTTGATTTTTACGCCGCTTAAATATTATTTGCCAGGGGCAGGATATGGTAATGCTCAACAGATACGAGAATATAAGTCTTTGAAAGCGAGAACTGATTCGGTAGAGCAGGAACTCAAATTCAAACAAAAATATTATGAAGATCTTCACAAAGTATTGAACGGGGATATGAAGCCGGTTGACACAAATAAATTAAAGGTTCCTAAAGTTGAGAATATTGTAGAATAGTTTTTTTTGTAACATAAAAAATAGCGAATATGTTTAATTCAAAATCCAAATCATCCGTTGATTTACCCACAAGTAATGCAAGTACTTTAATTGGCGCCGGCACCACCATTTTGGGCGATCTTGAAAGTAACGGCGACATAAGAATTGACGGCATTCTAAAAGGCAACCTGCGTGGAAAATCTAAAATTATTATAGGTACAGATGGCGTTGTAGAAGGTAGTATTGAAGGGCAGCAAGCCGATATTATGGGGCATGTTACCGGCACTATTACAGTACAGGATTTGTTGTACCTGCATGGCAGTACCGAAGTACACGGCGATGTTTATGCCGGCAAACTGCAGGTAGAACCCACTGCTGTTTTCAACGGTAAATGCCATATGGGCGCCAATATTGTGGAATTAAAGAAAGACGTTTCGAACGCAGTTAATCAATAAATTTTTATTAATGAACTTTAGTTTTAAGACGGTGATGCCATTGTTTTTTACATTTTTGGTATTAGCCGTGGTTATTTTTGTAGGTAATTTTTTATTTAACGATAGAGGTATAGATTACGTAGTGGTAATGGGCGGCAACTGCCTATTTTTTTTAATCAGTCTGTTTGTTTTCAGGATGCAGTATGTGGCTATGTACGATAAAAATCCGCAGGTATTTATCCGAAGCGTAATGGGTGGCATGCTTATAAAAGTATTTGCTTGTGTGGCTGCCGTAATTGCATATTATTTTTTAAGTGCAGGTACATTTAACAAGCCGGCGGTTTATATTTCCATGGTTATTTATATTATTTATTTAGTAGTGGAAGTTAAAACCATCATGAAACTGAATAAAACCAAAAATGCCTAAGCAGGAAGCCCCGCTTTTAGAATTACAGTCTTATTTACCGCCGGGTAGTTTTGATGAAGTAGTGTACTACTTACAGCATTATCATGTGCATCTTACCATCAGCCGCAAAAGACAAAGCATACTTGGCGATTACCGCCATGCACTAACAGACAAAAATCACCGCATTAGTGTAAACGGCAATCTTAATACCTATGCATTTCTAATCACTTTATTACATGAGCTGGCGCATTTGTTTACTTACGAAAGGTTTGGCCACCGGGTACAGGCCCATGGAAAGGAATGGAAAGATGAGTTTGGTAAAATACTTGCCAAGTTTTTATTGAAGAAAGTATTTCCGCCAGATATAGAGAAAACTTTGATGAGTACCTTGCAAAATCCCGCTGCCAGCAGTTGTGGTGATGAAAAACTGATGCGGGTTTTACGTAATTACGATGAAAAGAAAGAAGGTGTACATTTAATTGAACAACTGCCCGCAGGTGCGATTTTTGCCATAAAAGGTGGTCGCATTTTTAAAAAAGAGGAAAAAATTCGCAAACGTTATAAATGTGTTGAAGTAAAAACGGGTAAGTACTATTTGTTTAGTCCGGTGTATGAAGTGCAGGTTGTTTAAATTATTAGTCGAGGTTTTTTATCATCCACACATCGCAACCTGTATGCCCGCTGCTGCCTTGGGCCGCAGTTAAAAAACTAAACCCAAATTTTTGATACATGGGAATGGCAATGGTTAGTTCGGGCATTGTTTCTAAATATATGTTACGGTACCCCATTTCTTTCGCTGCATCTATACATTTTTGCATCAAAATTTTTCCGACGCCTTTTCCTCTTGCTTTTGCTGATAAATAAAGCTTAACCAATTCGCAGGTACCAGCGGATAGATTGGCAGTAGGATAGATGCCTCCGCCGCCTACAATTTCGCCAACATACTCAGCAACAAAATAGATGCTTTGATCTGCTTTAAAAACTTCAAATAAATTATCTGTTGTATCATCGTAATAAACTGTACCCAATTTATTGGCTTTAAATTCCGTCAGGGTATCTCTTATGATTGTTGCTAGGGACTGGTTATCGCTGGGTTTTATTGTTCTTATAGTAATTTCTCTCATTGGTAATTAAACTTGCTTAGTTTTTGTGTTGAACAAATTTCAACTAATTTGGTTAATTGAAATAATAAATGCTTTGTCATCAGTATGTTTTTTTAATTATTTACTGATAAAATGGTATAAGTTGTAGTGTAAAACAATTACTTTCGGTTTAAAATAATCCTTAACACATTTGCCTGAAACTTTAAAATACGCTGAAGAAGATTTGGTAGCGCTGCTGCAAAGCAGGGACCAGCAGGCATTCGCTTACTTATACGATAACTATTCTGGAGCTTTGAACGGTATTATTTACCGCATGGTAGAAGACCGTGAACTGGCCGAAGATATTCTGCAGGAAGCTTTTGTAAAGATCTGGAACAATTTTACCAGTTACGATACTGGTAAAGGCCGTTTATTTACTTGGATGCTCAATCTTACCCGAAATCTTACCATTGATACATTGCGGAGTAAAAGCTATAAAAAGCAGGGAAAAATCTCAAGCGACGAAAATTCCGTAAGTAATTTGACCGGCGATAATAACGCAGCAGAAAGATTTGATGCCATGGGCATCCGTAAACAACTTGTAAATTTGAAGCCGGACCAGCGAAAAATTATTGACTTGGCCTATTTTAGTGGCTATACGCAGGACGAGATTTCGAAAGAACTGGATGTACCCTTGGGTACCGTAAAAACAAGAATGCGAACGGCAATGATTGAATTAAGAAAAATGTTAGATAATAATTAAATTGGACGCACAGGAAATTATATCATCAGGAGTTTTGGAGCTTTATTGCATAGGGCTCTCTTCGGCGGCAGAAACCGCTGAGGTAGCCCAATGGGCAAAGCAATATCCCGAAGTGGCAGCAGAAATTGAAGCCATACAATCGGGCCTGGAGCAGTATGCTCAAACCCATGCGGTTGCTCCGGCAGCCTCAGTTAAGGATAAAGTAATGGCTGCTATTAATGAATCATCTGCTACTCCGATTGTTAACATAGAATCTAAACAAAACTCCAGCGGAAAGGTTTATTCTATTTCACCTATTTGGAAATATGCGGCAGCAGCAAGTATTATTTTATTGGTAGGCAGTTTGGTACTTAGTGTATATTTCTACGACAAGTACCAAACAACAAATAATGAACTGGCAACAACCCAATCGGAGTTGCAACAGCAAAAAGATTTAGCAAATAATATGCAGCAGGATATGGGCGTAATTGCCGATAAAAATGCAATGCCTGTTTCTTTAAACGCAACACCTGATGCGCCCGATGCTGCCGCTAGAATTTACTGGATGCAGAATACGAAGGAAGTTTATATTGACCCTTCTAATTTGCCCGAACTACCAAAAGGAAAGCAATATCAATTTTGGGCTATTGTTGATGGGGCACCTGTAAATGGCGGTATCATAACAAAGACTATCGATGGTAAAACTATTCATATCCAAAAAATGAAAAGCTTCGGTCAGGCACAGGCTTTTGCGGTGTCTATTGAAGATGCCGGTCCCGAGACTCCCGTGCCATCCAAAGTGGTGGTGGTTGGAAAGATTTAATATTTCTGAGAATTCCTCAAAAAATAATTTTTACGATACTGCGTTCCGCAGTATTTTTTTTGCCCGTAAATAAATAATCTCTACTAAATAAATCCAACCTTTTTCATTAGCCGTACATAAAGTGAAATCATTAATTAAAAAAAACAAAATCACTTTTATGAATCAGATTAAAAAATTAGCCTTTTTTGCCCTTGCCATTTTATTTGCCAACGCATCAATCGCACAATCAGAAAAAACAGTAATGGTTGGCGGTGCTGCCATGTATCCTTCAAAAAACATTGTTGAGAATGCTGTGAACAGTAAAGATCATACAACCTTGGTTGCTGCTGTAAAAGCTGCCGGACTAGTCGCTACACTGCAGTCTGCCGGACCTTTTACCGTGTTTGCACCAACCAACAGTGCATTTGCAATGTTGCCCGCAGGTACTGTTGATAATTTACTGATGGCAGAAAGCAAGCCTGCTTTGACATCTGTTTTAACCTATCACGTTGTTGCCGGCAGGTATAATGCATCTGACATTGCTGCGTTAATAAAAGCAGGCAATGGTAAAGCCGAACTGAAAACCGTAGCAGGTAAAAGTTTATGGGTAATGATGGAAGGAAAAAAAGTAGCCATTAAAGACGAAAATGGCGGAGTTGCATATGTAACCATCAAAGATGTTAACCAGAGCAACGGAGTAATACATGTAATAGATCATGTACTGCTGCCTAAAATGTAGTTTTAAGTTTCATGAGTAATAAAAGCCCTGTATTTATAAAATACGGGGCTTTTTGTTTGCAATTATTTTGAGGTAAGCAGCGAATAAATAGCTGAATCCAGAAATGTTCCCTTGTAAAAATAATCTTCCTTAAAATAGGCCTCTCTTACAAATCCTGTTTTTTCTAAAACAGCTGCTGAAGCATCGTTTGCCGGGTTGATATGCGCTTCAATGCTGTGCAGTTTCATTTCATTGAATCCATAATCAATCACTGCCAGCAGCGCTTCTTTCATAATTCCTTTTCTCCAGTGATTGGGGTGTAGCATATAGCCAACTTCGGCTCGGTAATGTTGTTTTATCATTCTCCAAAAGCCAATAGTACCGATAAGCATGTCGGGTTTGTTTGCCAATGCAATAGTCCACATAATGCCTTCATTGGTATGGAGGGAATCTAATATTTTTTGAATCCATGCTTCTGCTTCTTCAATGCTGGTAAATTTTTCTCTGTCGATGTATTGCATGGTTTCATCCAGGCTTCTCAGTACCAACGCCTCCTGTGCATCAGCCATCTTTATACAACGCAGTAATAATCGATCTGTTATTATTTCGGGGAAAGGAGAGAAGTTGGTTTCGAGCATGATTAATTATTTACGGTTAAAAATAAAATATCCCACCGTAAATGATGGGATATTGAAAATATTTTTTTGTTTAAAAAGAAATACTATGCAACCGCTTTATTAACCAACGCAGCCGCTTCGCTTAATAAAATAGCGCTTTGTACTTTCAATCCACTGTCATCAATTAATTTTTTTGCCACATCGGCATTGGTGCCCTGCAATCTTACAATAATCGGTATATTAATATTCCCGATAGAAGTATAAGCATCAATAACACCCTGTGCAACCCTGTCGCAGCGTACAATACCGCCGAATATGTTGATGAGTATGGCTTTTACTTTAGGGTCTTTTAAAATAATTCTGAAACCGGCTTCTACCGTTTGAGCATTGGCCGTGCCGCCTACATCCAAAAAGTTAGCAGGCTCACCACCGCTTAATTTAATCATATCCATAGTAGCCATGGCCAAACCGGCACCATTTACCATGCAACCTACATTGCCATCAAGTTTTACAAAGTTTAGATTGTACTGGCCTGCTTCAACTTCTGTTGGGTCTTCTTCGGTTATGTCTCTTAAAGATGCAATATCCGGATGACGCATCAAAGCGTTATCATCAATATTCATCTTACAATCAACCGCAATTATTTTATCATCGCTGGTTTTAAACAAAGGGTTTATTTCCAGCATGCCGCAATCTGATCCAACATAAGCATCATATAAATTACTTACAAACTTTACGCAGCTTTTAAAAGCCACACCACTCAAACCTAAATTAAAGGCGATTTTTCTTGCCTGGAACGGTTCTAATTTTCCACCTGGATAAACCCATTCTTTAAATATTTTTTCGGGCGTTTCATGCGCTACATCTTCAATATTTACACCACCCTCGGTACTGTACATAATAACATTTTGGCCGGTAGCACGGTCCAGTAAAATAGATAAATAAAATTCCTTAATCGGGTTAGCTCCTTCATAATAAACATCCTGCGCCACTAAAACTTTACTAACTAATTTGCCTGCTTCACCGGTTTGAATGGTAACCAATGTACCACCCAAAATATTTTGCGCAATTTGTTTTACATCTTCAGCAGTTTTGCCAACGGCTACACCGCGTTGCTCGGTACCCACAATTTTACCTTTACCACGTCCGCCAGCATGAATCTGCGCTTTTACAACTGCAAACTTGCTTCCATACTGTGTATGAATTTGTTTGTAAGCTTGTTCAGCTTCGCCGGGTGTGTTGCATGGAATGCCCTCCTGAACCGGAACATTGTATTTTTTCAGTAATTCTTTTGCTTGGTATTCGTGAAGATTCATACTATAAAAATTTTGGCGAAGATAAGAAATGGTTTTGAGTTTTGGGTTTTGAGTTGTAGCCAGCTGATTTTAATGGCAGCATACTCGTATCAATGTTATGCACTAACCACAAACCCCAAACTATAAACCCCAAACTCCCAACTCTAACTCTGTAATTCCTTTAACGTTTCTTATCTTACCTTTGGCACTTAAATTAAAAGTATATGATGCTGAAAATTACAGAAGCAGTTAATTTTATTAAATCAATTTATAGCGAAAAGCCAGATGTAGGAATAGTTTTGGGTAGCGGTTTGGGCAGTTTTACAACTGAGATAAAAATCGAAAAAGAGATTCCTTATGGCGATATTCCGCATTTTCCGGTTAGTACCGTGGAAGGGCACAGTGGTAAATTAATTTTTGGCAAATTGGGCGGTAAAAAAGTGGTAGCTATGGCCGGGCGCTTTCATTTGTATGAAGGTTATTCCTCCGAGCAAACTGTTTTCCCTATCCGGGTAATGAAATTTTTAGGCATTGATACCTTGTTGTTGAGCAATGCTGCTGGTGGTGTAAATCCTTCATTCAAAGTGGGCGACTTGATGATTATCACTGACCATATTAGCCAACTGGCACCAAATCCTTTAATAGGTAAGAATTATAAAGAACTAGGACCTAGGTTTCCTGATATGAGCGAACCTTATAAAAAAGATCTTATTGGAAAAATGAAAGTGATTGCCGCAAAGAAGAATATTAAAATACGTGAAGGTGTTTATGTAGCCGTAACCGGCCCTACATTTGAAACCCGTGCCGAATATAAAATGATTCTTACCCTTGGTGGCGATGCGGTAGGAATGAGTACCGTGCAAGAAGTAATTACGGCAGTACACATGGGGCTTCCCGTGTTTGCCATGAGTGTAATTACAGATGTGGGTATCAGAGAAGAAGAAAATGTTATTACTCATGAAGAAGTTTTGGAAGCAGCAAAAGCTGCTGAACCAAACTTTAAGGCTTTATTTTGTGAATTGATTGCACAACTATAAGTATTTGCACCCATGAAGGAATTCATTGCCATTTGTCTGTTGATTTTTTGTTTTCAGTTTACATATGCACAGCAACCTGATGTTATCAATAAAATTGGAAGCAGGTTTGGTGATTTAGGTAAGTCGCAAGGCCGTAGTGATACGATTGGTTTTGTACACAGGGATGATAGCAAAGATTCTATCGGTATTTATTATAAATACCTCGATTCTATCCGAAGTATTCCTTTTGATTCTTCTATCAATGATTTTGATAAATATTTTTCTGTTCCTTCCACCTATCAATATTTGGGCAATAACGGTGCTGCTGCGTATTCCTTGATATATGAACCCAATACCCGGCCGGGATGGGATGCCGGTTTTCATGCATTTGATATATACCGGTTTACTTTGGAGGGGTCTAAATTTTATAAAACCAACCGGCCTTTTACGCAGTTAGGATATCAACTGGCTTCGGGTAAAGAGCAAATGATAAAAGTGCTGCATACGCAAACCCCTAGACCAAACTGGAGTTTTGGATTTGATTACAGGTTGATAAGCGCCCCCGGGTTTTTCGAAAACCAAAAAACAAATCATAAAAATTACCGACTGTTCAGCAATTACCAAGGTAAGAAAAAAAGATATGCAGCTTATTTTATTTTGGTGGGCAATACCAATAAAAACGCCGAAAATGGGGGCATTAGATTCGATTCTGCGTTGTCTGACCCTAATCAGAAAAAAAGATTTACGGTAGATGTTAATCTGGGAAATGCTAACAATACAGACCGCAGTTTATTCAGTACCAAAATTGTTACGGGTAATACTTATAAAGATTTTACGGTTTTTTTAAGGCAGACATATGATATAGGTAAAAAAGATTCAATCGCTATAAATGACTCTACAACCGAGTATTTATTTTATCCAAAACTGAGGGCACAACATAGTTTCACCTATAGCACCTACAATTATTTATATAATGATGAAAATGCGACAGGGTCCGATACCATTACTTATATGAATTGGTACGATACCATTCCTAAAAAAGGTGTGGATAGTTTTTTTGTAAAGGATAGATGGTCGGTAATGACAAATGATATTACATTACTCTCGTTTCCCGACACAAAAAATTCGGGACAATTTATTTCGGCAGGAGTAAAGTTTGAAAATATTAAAGGCGAGTTGAAAGGAGGGACAAAAAACTTTTACAATTTTGCAGTTCATGGTGAGTATCGCAATAAAACCCGCAATAAATTATGGGACGTTTTGGCCAAGGGCGAGTTTTATATAAATGGATTGAACAGCGGCGACTACAGTGCTTATGCTACCATAGCCAGGCATCTTAATAGCAAGTTGGGCGATATTCGGTTGTTCTTTAAAAACGTTAATCGAACGCCGTCTTTTATTTTTGATAACATGTCAAATTTTAATTGGAAAAACCAAACCAGCCTAACTAAAAAAGAAAATATCATTTCTTTTGGTGCCGATGTCAATAATCATTTTATTAATCTCGGATTTAAAAATCATATCATCAATAACCTGGCATATTTCACCGATTATTATCACACAGCTCAAAGTAGTAAGGTTATTAATCTGCTGCAACTTTCGGCCTCAAAAAAAATAAAATTGTACAAGAATTGGAATTTATATAGCGATGTCACTTTTCAGCAAACGGATGGGAGTGCGCCTATTAAGGTTCCATTATTATTTACAAGAAACCGTTTTGCTTATGAAGGCACTTTCTTTAAAAATCTGAATTTAAGTGCTGGACTTGAGTTTAGATATTTTACACCTTACGAAGCTTATAACTATTCCCCATTGGTGGGGCAGTTTGTGCCGCAGGATACTTTTAAACTGAAAAATTTGCCTGATATCAGCGCATTTTTTCATTTTCGTATTAAATCTTTTACAGCTTATATACGAGCCGAAAATCTTAATACCGTTAGCTTGTCCAATGGATTTGGTTTTACCAACAATAATTTTGCTGCGGCACATTATCCCACCCAAGGGTTTATGCTTCGTTTTGGCATACAATGGGCATTTGTTAATTAAATCCTTTGTGGCTTGTATTTGCGTAAATCTGTTGTAAATTTGTAGCGTAAATGAAAAAAGTCTATATCGGCATATTGGCGGTTTTGTACTTAGCTGTTTCTTCGGGAGTGGCTTTGGAACTGCATTATTGCATGGGCGATAAAGCCGGTATGGAATTTTACGGTTCATCAACCGATACTTGTGGCAAGTGTGGGATGACAGAAAAGGATACCGGTTGCTGCCACGATGAATTTAAATTTTACAAACTAAGCGACTCTCATAAAACGGTTTCAAATGATATAGATTTTACAGCACCTTTTGTTGCTGTAATTAATTATCATTTTATTTACAACTGGCAAACACCGGATAATACCGCTTTAACATCCATCAATAATCACTCTCCACCCGATTATTGTGGTCCTTCTACCAATATACTCAACTGCGTTTTCAGAATTTAAAATTGATATAGACTTGTAACATCTGTAAAGATATTTATCGGTGCAACTGGTCTGACGCCCTCGTCTGACCAATAACTATTATTCAACATCAAAATTTTAATAAAATGAAAACATTATCATTCATTGCTGCCATTATGTTCAGCTTATTCACAGTAAATACAACTACAGCACAATCAACAAAAACCGAAACCATTAAGGTTTGGGGTAACTGTGGCATGTGCCAAACAAAAATTGAAAAAGCTGCTAAAACTGCTGGTGCAAAAACTGCCAGTTGGGATGCCGACAGCAAAGAGCTTAAAGTAACTTATGCAGTTAAAAAAACATCTTCGGCTAAAATACAGGAAGCCATTGCAAACACCGGCTACGACACGCAGGATTATACTGCGGTAAAATCTGCCTACGATAATTTACATGGCTGTTGCAAATACGACCGTAAAGCCGACGCTGATGCATCTGCTAAAGCATTTTCTTGTCCCATGAAATGCGAAAAAGATAAGGTCTACGACAAAGAAGGCAAATGCCCTTCATGTGGAATGGCATTAAAAGAAATGAAAGACGAGCACGCAGGGCACAAGCATTAATCTGATTCTGTAAAATTTATTTCTTACACACCTTGGCAGCATTTCTGCCAACGTGTGCTGTGCATAATAATTTGAATTCCTTTTTATAACTGAAAGGGTATTTCAAAATTAAAGCAGTGTGTATTTCAATAGACTGCTGTGCATCAATAGAACTAAAAATATAAATAGTTTAAAAATAACATCATGAAAAAAGTATTATTAATAGCAGCAGTTTTATTTTCTGTTGCATTGCAGGCGCAGGTGAGCAAAGTCACTTTGCAAGCCAGTGGGTTAACCTGCAGTATGTGCAGTAATTCAATTTTTAAAGCATTGCAAACGCTGGAGTTTGTAGATAAAGTAGAGCCCAATATCCAGACTTCTTCTTTTCTTATTTCATTTAAACCCGGTGCCGATATTGAATTTGACAAGTTGAAAGCCAAGGTAGAAGATGCTGGCTTTTTTGTGGCACAGTTTAAAGTAACTATGAGTTTTGATAAATTATCTGTTACGAATGATTCTCATGTTAGTATAGGTAAATCTGTTTTTCATTTTCTTAATGTTAAAGGACAGGTGTTAACTGGTGAGAAGACATTTAAGATTCTGGATAAAGGATTTGTATCTGCAAAAGAGTTTAAGAAAAACAGCAGCTTTACAAAAATGGAATGTTACAAAACTGGCGAGGAAGCAGGAACGAGAATCTTTCACGTAACTATTTAATTAACCGGCAGTAACCACAAAAAGTGCTGCCTTAATATATTTTAAATGCGTAAGTTTTTATTGCTGGCATTTTTATTTGCTATGAAGTTTTCAGCGGCACAGGAATTATTTGTGTTTACCGAACCTGCCAGTAACATGGCCGCAAAGAGTATCGGCATTAGAGCCAATAATTACCTCATGTTTAACAATGCAACCAACAAAACAAGTTATCACCTTATTCCCGAGTTGATGTGGGGCGTTTCTAAAAGAATCATGGTTCATGCCGAAGGCTTTTTAAGCAACCGAAATAGCAGTTTTGTTGCAGAAGGTGGAGGTGTTTATGGCAAGTACCGTTTTTATAGTATTGATGAAGTACACAACCATTTTAGGGTTGCGGCTTTTGGCCGATATAGTTTTAACAACAGCGATGTACATCAACAGGTGATTGATTTAAACGGCCACAATTCGGGTTATGAGGCTGGGGTAGTAGCTACTAAACTTATCAAAAAAGTGGCTTTTTCTGCATCTGTATCGGCATTACATGCAACTGATAACGGAAAGGAAAAGTTTATATATCCCGATGCACAACGTAATGCGTTAAACTATACCGTTTCGGTCGGCAAATTAATGCTGCCAAAAGTGTACACTAATTACAACCAGACCAATATGAATTTAATGGTGGAAATGTTAGGGCAGACTAATTTAAACAGTGGACAATCGTTTTTGGATGTGGCACCATCGGTGCAATTCATATTTTTGAGCCGTATGCGATTGGATGCTGCATATCGTTTTCCATTAGTTAAAGATTTGTCACGTACCACGCCAGGTGGGATTTTGTTGCGGCTCGAGTATAATATTTTTAACGCCTATTAAGTTGCTATAAAGAAGTCAAGTTCTTAAGACTTGACTTCTTTTAAAACACATCATGAAGAAAATTTTGATTTTCATATTATCATTGTTTAAAAAGAAAAATTGTTGCAGATGATGAAAATGATTATAGTAATTGGGCTTACTATGGGCTCATTAATCAGCAATGCCCAGTTGAGGATAGGTGGTACAGTGCCAGAAATTGCTTTGCCTGGTTCGCAGGACAGTATTGTTAATTTATCTTCCTTAAAAGGGAAAGTTATACTCATTGATTTTTGGGCTAGCTGGTGTGCACCTTGTCGGGCAGCGAATCCGTACGTAGAGAAACTATATAGAAAATATAAGGATCAGGGATTTGAGGTATTTGCCGTTTCACTTGATGTTAAAAAAGAAGCCTGGCTTAAAGCTGTTAAAAAAGATAAGCTTAGCTATATACAGGTAATTGATTTGGCCGGCTGGAGTTCGAAAGTAGCGGAAAGTTTTTATGTAGATGCGTTGCCCACTAATTTTCTGCTTGACAAAGATGGAAAGATTGTAGCTATTAATATTGAGGGTAAGGAAATGTTTGATAAAGTAAAAAACCTAGTTCAATAATTATTTTCCCGTTTTAAAACGGAAGGAACCTCCAATGGCCACATACCAATCTGGAGCAGCCTTGCTGATGCCTACCCCTGCTGAAATATCTAATTTTAAATCGGGCAGCAGATAGTACGCTAAACCGGCATCAAAGCTGTGTTCGGGCTTTTCATTTTTGTATATAAAACCAAAAAGTTCAACATAGGCGTACCATTTATCACTCAAATCCATCCCTGGTGCAAGGGTATAAATATAGGCTGGGGGCTGGCCAAATCTATCCCATTCCATACCTAGGTTATATCCTAAAGATATTTTTTTACTCAGTGTATGTTGCATAGTAAACCTGAAATTGAGTCCATCAATAGTATCCTTGTACATCGAACGCAACCTGCTGAAATCGTAATGAGCAATTAACGATGTTTTGGGCCTTAGTCCTTTCTCATCAAAAAAATTGACTTTGCCTCCCAGTTGAACGCTTTGAAAACCGTGGTCTTGATTAGAAACTATATCTTTCCATTTTTCTTTATCACTTCCGTAGGTTGTAATCAACCTTAGTTCAAAACATTTTGTCAATCCGTATTTTGTCAATAAAGTTGGATACTGAAATTCGTATGCCTTTGAATTTGACTGATACTTATCGCCTTGTTTGGAAAAACCAATTTCAAACTGCATCCATTTTTTAGGAACGGTTGTCGCACTCTCTGTCTGATCCGGCCTGTCGGTATCAATTTTTTCAACCTGACCTAAAACAGTCAATCCGCTGAAAGTAAATGCCAGCAACGTTGGTAATTTATACATCTTCCTAAAATTAAAGTTAGTCTTGTCTAAAAATATAAGTAAAGATAAAACTATTGATGAAACAACAAAATCAATTTTTTAATAGAGAAGATTTAGCTTATTGGAAAAGCTACGCCAGTTATCAACGATTCAAGATTTTTTTCTTTGCAATAAGTTTTACACAAATTTTCAGCAGAATCTAAAACCTGCTGAATGGTCTTTTGTTTGGGACCGGCCAGTTTGTAAGCTTGCGTAGTTGCTACTTTTTCATTGGCGGCAGAAGTTTGCACAATGGCTTCTTTAATTACTTCAACTTTTAAACCGTAGTCCTTTAAATTGCCCAGTTCGTTAATCATCCAGCTTAATGCGTAAAAGCGATTTTTATCGAGCAATAAAAAATGCTTCAGTGTACCGGCATCAGGCATCACATTATATTTTGAGCCGGTTATTTCTTTGGTAAGATATTTAGAAAGGTATTTTGGTGATGCAGTCTTTGATTCAGTTAGCTGCACAGCTCCTTGTAATGCCTGCGGATAAATGCTTAACCAGCGAAACTTCCTTCTAAACTCATGCACATCATCCTCTACATTGGTAAAATGAAAATCTTTTTCATTGATAAATTCAAGTATTTTATTGATGGCAGTTATGTAGTAGGCCTGTATGCTCTTAATATCTTCTTTTTCATTTTGCCAATCAGCTTTTGTAAGGCGTTTTCTTATTTTGGTAATTCGGGTATTATCCTTGTCGAGCCATTTTTTTTCAATTAATATTTCATTCAGACTTTGTACTTTTTCTCTGCTTTGTGCCTGCAGATAGCTGATGATTGGTTTTGAAATTTTCTTATCAGCCACCAATTCCTTGGCATACGAGTCGTAAAAATCAATGGCGCCAATGGCATCTTCCAGTAACTTAAACTGCTCCTTAAGTTTGGTAAATTTTTTTTTGTTGTGAATGGCTGCATACATTTTTGCCAGCGCCTCCAGCATAAACAAC
The DNA here is from genome assembly GCA_046595125.1 of Ferruginibacter sp. GTDB lineage: Bacteria > Bacteroidota > Bacteroidia > Chitinophagales > Chitinophagaceae > Ferruginibacter. The sequence goes on along the minus strand of JBKJPN010000117.1, from coordinate 7,063 downwards.
GGCGTACGGGCATTGTTTCGGTACAGCCATAAAGCAGGATTCTTTTGCTTTGAAGCTTTAATAAGCAATTCCTGCAGTTGATTTAAAAAATAATCAAATCTTGCTTGTCCATTTTTCATTTTGAGTAGTTTTATAATTCGCTTAGTTGGTTCCCCGGCGTCTATCCCGATTTTTTCGGAAGGGCGCTAGGGGGTGGTCTCAAAAAACGCTACGCCTCCACCAACCCATTCCTTATTCATATTGTAGCGGGTGCCAATCATTTTGCCTTTGCTTAAACGAGCAAGGTTGTGTACAGCTTTCGGTCTGTCCCATTCTTTTTTCCAAAAGTAGAACAATCGTATCTCAGCTTTGGCAGGCACATCGGGCGTTTCAATTACATCAGCATAATTTACTTTCTTTTGTAGTATCCAGTTTTCTGGATCTTTTACAGCCTCAATATCGGCAGGAGTTACATCGATAACCACCCCCATGCCAGCAAAAGAAAACAAGGGTTTTAATACGTAGTTCTCCAGGTCGGTAGGCATTTGCTTTAACTCATTTAAGAAATAAGTTTGCGGCACATAAGGGTTTTCAATAAACGGTAAAGTGAACTTGCTAATGCGGTAAAACCAGTTGGGATGAGGTGTCCACTCCACATCATATACTTTAGTAAGATCAACAACCTCACCCAGACCTTCCTGCTTTTGTAGGTCATCAAAAATGATGCGGTTGTATATTCTTTTGATAAGCGTTTTGGTGCCGTTGTTATCGTAATATAATTTATCGCCTTCGGCAATGAGTTTGGTTAGGCAAAGCATTTTAATACCCAGCAATTGTTCAGTACAGTAAAAATCAATTCTTGTTTTTTGTTGCTCAGGAAAAATTTCCAACAGCACTATATTCTCCGGATTTAAATCACCAACAATAATTTCTTTCAGCAGTTGTATATACGTTTCTTTATTGTATCCACTTAAATACGGCGAAAAATTTGCAGGCATATCAGCATACTCGGCGGTTAATTCCGAATGAAAAGCTTGAAATGCAAATAGCGTGGGGAAGCCCTGCATCTCAATCAACTGCGGCTCAATTTCACCTGCTTCGTTTTTACAAACACCAAAATCAAAAACCAAAAATTCGGGATGACTGCTTTCGTTTGGAACCCGTACATTATCCGGAATACCTCTTTCGGTAATTTCTATAAACTTAGGATCCACAATCACGTTAATAATATCCTCACAAGCACCCAGCATTTTATCGGTAAAATCTTTCGGAATAAAAATCGGTGTTTCGGCATTTCTAAAATCTAGCGAACCGGGGTGAAGTCCCTCAACTTTTTCCATGTAGACATCATACTTCTCTTTTGAATATGCTGCATTAAATTTATCTCTTAATTCTTTTATCATATTGGGAGAGATGTTTAGGTTATTTTTTATTTATGTTGAATAAAAATAACCATAAAATTTCATTTAGCACAGAGCTTTGTCATGCTGAGGAACGAAGGGTGTCATTTGTTTTATAAACAGGTGCTTAGTTCCTCTGCGTAATAGGACAATAGAGCAAGCTTGTTTCTATAGAATAATAAGTTTAACAATAAATCTGATTAGGATTACACTTCAACCGGCTGCAATGTTTCCACTGCATGAAGCAAAAAATTAGGGAGTATATGGGCGTAGGTCCACATGATCTTTTCGGGGTCGTTTAAATGATTAATCATCGATTGCCATTTGGCTTCGCCATAGTTATCAATAACAGTAGTTTTCTTTTCTTCGGTCTGTAAATGTAGGCTCATACCGATTGCATCTGCTTCGGGATGAAACTGCGTGCCAATCATGTTATCGTTAAAACGGATGGCCATCACAGCTCTTTCAAACGGTACATGGGGCCTGTTTTTTTCTATAGCTAAAATGGTAGCACCCATCTGCTGAAGTTTTGCATGGTTGGGCTCGGTAACCTGATAGTCTCGACTGTCAACCGCATAAAAAGGATCTTTTAATCCGGCAAAAACAACTTCATCTTTTCCATCTTCTAACAAATGCATGGGAAAAATTCCGAAAGAAGTGCTTTTTCTTTTATTTACCTTGGCAACGGCATAGTGCCGGCAAATCAATTGAAAGGAATGACAGATAAACAGCACCTGTTTTTTCTGAGCAGTTTCGGGGCTGGCATTCCATTGTTCCACTTGCCCCAGCCAGTTAAAATATACTTTCTCCCAATCGTTGCCTTCGCTTTCCAACGGGCTACCGGGGCCTCCGCTAGAGATATAGATATCGAAACTTAAATCGGGTACTTCATGTTTCAGCCTTACATCAAATTCTTCAAAGCTAAGATTGAGATAATTGGCTTCGCCAAACTGGTTTAAGATTTCACGGATACAACGCATGCCTTGGTTGGTAAAACCTTCATACATATCTAAAATGGCAACACGGATGGATTTTTTTTCAGTCCAGTTCATATACAAACATAAGATTTTTTTAAAACAAGGGGTTAAGCCTGCCACACTCTATTTATTAACGGATTGTGGAAAGAAAGATTATGAAAAGACCATTTTAAAAATTTTTAATAGTGGATTTTATTGTAATAAAATGACGAAAACCTTCTAGCAGCATGACATTTCTCAGCTGGAATTACGTATATTTCAAACAACTTGTAAGCAAAACGGGAAGGGATTATGGAAATAAAAGCAATACCAGTAAACGAACAACGAACATTACGCACATTTGGCAATGCTATTGAACCAAAACCAGGTTCGGCTGCCGAAGTGAAATCATTTGCCGGGATACAGGAAGGCTTTGCTAACCAGTTTGAATTGTTTTTTCCAGATAATCTGGCATCTAAAACCATCGTTGTAATTCCCAGTTTGTCGCTCGATCAGGAAGTACTGGCGAAAGTTACTGGCGCCATGTACTATGAAGAAAGAATGCTTTGTATGTTGATGTTGCTACGTATGCCAAGGGCCAACGTGATTTTCGTAAGTAGTATGCCCGTTGATCCGATTATTATTGATTATTATTTGCACCTGCTGCCTGGTATCACGGGTTATCATGCCCGTGAAAGGTTGACTATGATAAGTTGCTACGATTCATCGGCAATGCCGCTTACCGAAAAAATATTGCAACGGCCAAGACTGGTGGAAAGAATTCGCAATGCAATTCCTGCTGGTAATGTTGCACATATCGCCTGTTTTAATACCACGGCCTCGGAGAGAACACTCTCTGTTCAATTAGGAATTCCAATGTACGGTTGCGACCCCTCATTGATTCACTTAGGTACCAAAAGCGGCAGTCGCAGGGCTTTTCTTAAAGCCAACGTACCCCTGCCACCGGGTGCCGAAAATTTAAAAGGGTACAACGATATTGTATGCGCTGTTGCTGCGCTGAAGGATATGCATCCCGGTACAAAAAAAGCAGTCATCAAATTGAATGATGGCTTTTCGGGCGATGGTAATGCGATATTAATATATCCTGAAAACCTGTCATCAAAAGAAATGTACAACTGGATTCACAATAACCTGCGACAGGCGATTAAACCAGTGGCTAGTGATTTGAGCCTGGACATGTTCCTGAAAAAATTTGAATTGATGGAAGGTATTGTGGAAGCATTTGTTGAGGGGAAAGAAAAAGTGTCGCCATCGGTGCAATGCAGGATAAATCCCAAGGGAGAAATAGATATCATATCTACCCACGACCAGGTTTTGCAAGGCGAAGACGGACAGGTTTTTATTGGAGCACATTTTCCGGCCAACGAAAGTTACCGGTCCGAAATTGCCGCTATGAGCCGGTCGATTGCCGAAGTGCTGAAAGATGAAGGCGTGCTGGGCAGATTTGGAATAGATTTTATTTCGGTTAAAGAAGAAACCGGCTGGAAACATTATGCCATTGAAATAAACCTGCGCAAAGGTGGTACTACGCATCCTTTTTTAATGCTACAGTTTTTAACCAACGGAAATTACGATGAGGCAACAGGTATTTTTGAAACCCCTAATAAGCAGCAGCTGTATTATTTTGCTTCTGATAATGTACAAAGCGATGCTTACAGAGGATTAACACCACAGGATCTGATTGATATTGCCATGTTTCATGGTTTGCATTACGATGGCGCTGCACAACGAGGTGTGATGTTTCACATGATTGGTGCATTATCACAATATGGAAAAATGGGTATTGTTTGTATTGCGGCTTCACCAGAAGAAGCCTTTTCATTATACACAAAAACAATCAAAGTGTTGGATGCCGAAACAGGTGCTTGATAAGAAAAGTATAAAATAACTCCGCCAATTGATTACCTTATTAAAATAACAGAACCTTTCATTTCGACAACCGCTCCGTTCTTGTCAATTCCTTTTATCATCCACACATATGATCCGGAAGCAGCTGGTTTGCCTTTAATGGTTCCGTCCCAACCTTTCATCCATTGGCGGGTATCAAACATCATTTGGCCAAAGCGGTTAAAAACCCGGAAGTAATCGGTGCTTTTAATACCAACTGGTATAGGCCGAAAAATATCATTCAATCCATCGCCATTGGGCGTGAATGCGTTTGGTAAATAATAGGTTGGGCCTTCGTACACTTTAATAAATACATCGTCGTCATCCGTGCAGCCAATGTCATCGTTAACTACCACATGAAAATAGGTATCGTTATATAAAACAGCAAGTGGGTTGGCAATAAAAGGGTTATTTAGTGGCCCAGCCGGACTCCAAACATAATTAACACCGCCGCTGGCCTGCAGTTGGTGCGGCCTGCCTGCAATGGCATTAGTATCATTACCTGCAAATACTACCAACTGTGGCCGCATAAATACCCACATACTGTCGGTTACCGAAAAATTACAGCCGTAATTGTCGGTTACGGTTAAAGTGAATTTTCTTGTTGTATCAACCCGGGCAATTGTGGTGGCTTGCATGGGCGTGTTCAAAGAGTCGGGGGGGCTCCAGGAATAGTTTACCGTACCCGATAAATTACTGGCGCTGCCAAACAAGGTAGCATTGGCCTTGTAACAAATGGTTGTGTCGTTACCGGCGTTCGCAACAGGTTTATGTAAAACATTCACAGTAATAGAATCTTTACGCTGGCAAATACCCCATTTGGCCGTGAGGTAGTATTTTGTGGTATCTGTTGGTGTTGCAATTGGACTTTTCACTGTGTCAAAATTCAGCGTGGCCGCAGGTGTCCATTTAAAAGTATCAGTTAAAGCATTTGTTTGTGGAACAAGTGTGATGCTACTTCCAAAACAGACGGTACTGTCGGGTCCTAAATCTAGATACATGGTATCGTTTAATACAACAACAGCGGTAGCGTTTGTTATACATCCATTGGCATCTCTAATCCTTATAATATTGTAATTGCCTGCAGGTAAATTCAAAAATACGTTGCCCAGCTGATAGTTTGCACCGTTATCAATTGAATATTCGTAACCAGGTGTTCCGCCGCTGGCAGTAATATCAATACTGCCCGTGTTATTTGCACAGTTGGCAGATGTTGCCGCCGCTGCAGCGGTAAGTAAAGAAGGTTCAGTAAGGATAACAGTTGTGTCTTGAGTACAACCCATTCCATTTTTTATACGGAAAGTATGAGAGCCAGCTGCAAGTCCGTTAAAAGTACCGCTGGACTGGTAGGTTGTTCCGCCATCAGCCGAAAACTCAAAAGGCGCAACTGGCCCAGTTGGTGTGAAAGTAACCTGACCGGTATTTTGTCCGTTACAAAGTAAATCTGTTGTAACACCGTTCGCTTCAAACGGCAATGGAGCTGTTATTGTAGCTGTAGTTTCTCCTTTACACAAACTACCTACAAGCCGGGCTGTAATTGTGTAGGTGCCGCCGGGCAAACTAAAAACAGGGGAGGACTGCCAGTTTACAGCATCTGATGAATATTCAATATTAGCACCAAGAGGTGAGGTAACAGTTATTTGTCCATTACCCGATGCCGGGCATGTAGCCGGTGTTACAGTTACTGAAATAGGGTTAAGTGTTTTATATACTATTATGGTATCTGAGCCTTCGGTTTCAATTGCCGGGTTATCGCATTGCTGATAAAAAGCACGCACAACATAGCTCATGCTGTCTTCGGTCTGGCAGATATTTGTAAATAATGCTTCAAGTTCTCCGTTACCAACAGGAGATGTTGTACCGGTAGAAACCAGCGCTCCGTTCTTCCAAAGCTCTACCCTGTTTAATAAAGATGTGGGCCCGCTGGGTACATATCTGTAACCTTCATTAACCGCGGTCCATACCGTACAATTTTTTCCAACGGGTGTAACTGCTGCATCTTGTTTCCAGTTTTGAACACCGGCAATAGAAACCCCGGCGCCATTTCCCGAAGCCGTACAGGCAGGTTTATTTTGGTAAAATACGTCTATAATTCCAGAGCCCTCGTAAAGGACTGCCTGCATCGTACAAAGATTTGTGGCGTTAGGGCAGGGCACTGTTTCAAAATTCCCCAAATGATAATACGATACTACAAACCTCCTGCAAGGTGCCGAACCCTCAACCCGCCATTCTATTTTGTGTTCGGGCGGAGAGGTTAGCGGGTTCATATCATAATAGGCTAAAAAAATACTGGCTTTTGGAGCATAGAAAACATTAATATCATTGGGTACACCACCAGCAAAGGGAATGGTGTTGGATGAATTGATAACATAGCTTTCAGGTCTTCTTGCATTGGTAAATACATCAAAGGTTATTACACCGTTTGAACCAACACAAATTTTATTATAGGTATCTCCATAAAAACAAAATGGAAAAGGAAGAAAGAATGAATCAGAAAAATTATCATCCGCATCAACTAAAGGATCGGTGGTTCCAAAAGGGGTTGTATAAGCGTAAGGTGTATATGGAATTGATGTAACCGAATAAGTTTCTGAAGTTCTCACATCTGGAATTCTGGCCTTTAAATCGAGGCATGCTTGTAAACAGGATATGGTTGTATCATTTCCGGCGGCTACGCTAAAACAGGATTGTGCCGATAAATTATTAGTAAATAAACATACCAAAAATCCAAAAAATAAAAATTGCCTCATTGCAGAAATTTAGTGATAAAGAACAGCAATGAAGTTAATTAAATTTGGGCAGAGTTGAAATAAGTTAAAA
>JBKJPN010000021.1:0-5128 GCA_046595125.1 Ferruginibacter sp. | reverse complement strand
TATAAAGCTGTGCGGAGCTAAGAAATTTCTGGAGGAGTATTTGTTTTAACATTAGGTTCCCTGGCCTGAAGGCCAGGGCTATTCAAAAGGCCAGGGCTATTCATGACTTGCTCCGCCCTGACTTGCTCCGCCCTTTAGGGCGGAGACAAAGATTTATTTATTCAGCAAAATTCTTCTCAATTCCTCCACTCCTTCTGTCGCAGGCATTTCAATCACGTGCAGGTTATGCATCTTTTCAGTAACGGGTATTTTTTTATCAATAATGTACTTGGGTAAGTAAGGCGGGGCGTAGTGTAAAAGAGAAGCCGCCGGATATACCTGTAGCGATGTTCCCACTACCACAAAATAATCGCAGTCGTGCAAAACAGCAGCAGCTTGCTCCATCATGGGTACTGCTTCGCCAAACCAAACAATGTGCGGACGAAGTTGAGCGCCATCGGCTGCTATATCGCCCAGCTTTATATCGCCTCTTATTTCAAAAAAACTTTCTTCATCAGCAACACTCCGCATTTTAAATATTTCGCCGTGTAGATGCAACACATTTGTTGAACCGGCTCGTTCATGCAGGTCGTCTATATTTTGAGTGATAATGGTTACTTTAAAGTCTTTTTCCAATTCAGCCAAACCAATATGTGCGGCATTGGGCAAAGCTGCTGCCACATCTCTGCGGCGAGCATTATAAAAGTCTAAAACCAATTGGGGATTTTTGTGCCAGCCTTCAGGAGATGCCACTTCATATACATCATAGCCATTCCATAATCCATCGCTATCACGGAATGTTTGTAAACCACTTTCGGCGCTGATGCCGGCTCCGGATAAAACAACAATTTGCTTTTTATGCATCATTGAAGTTTTTTTTGGCGGCTGTTAATTTTTCAATGGTAGTATTCAGTCTTTTTTGTTTGGTATCGGCTCTTTTGGCGCTCAATATCCATTCAACGTATTCTCTTTTATGAGAAAAAGCAAGCGTTTCAAAAAAAGAAGCTGCTTTTTTATGTTTCTTAAAAAGGTTTTGTAATTCGTCAGGCGGTACTACTGTTTTTTCGTCATAATTAACACCTGGTGCTGGATTAGTACTGCAGAAATTGTCGAATTTTTTGCCTTCAACTTCAGGTTTTTTAAACCGACCTGCACTCCACACAGGGTCAAGTGCTACCATGCGTACTGCCTCGTAACCATAGTCCGAAACAAAATCCCAACTTTTATCTCTGCTAAGATCGCTGGCAATTTTTGAAGTTAGTTTTGGATAAGCTATCCAAAATTTCGCGTCATCTTGCAAAGCAGGAACGACGTCTTTTAAAATATCTTTTAATTGTTTTTGGTTAACTGCAAAAACAAGGGCAAAATCTATTTTTCGGTTTTTAAGCAATGGAGTAATCCCTTTTGAAAAATTAAGTTTGATAAATTGTTTTTCAATTGAAGATGGCAAACCTTGAATTAACAGGTTTTTCTCTTCTTTTAATTGCAGTTTTTCCAGCAATGTTTGAGCAGGCATAAATGAATAACAGTTATTAGTTAACAAAGATTATGAGCAGGGTTGTAAGTACAGCTCCGGTAAAATCTAAGTGTTTCGGTAAATGTAAAACCAGTTCTGAGTATGCTTTTACCCAATAAATTTAATCATTTAAACTGGCAGATTAAAATTTTGGCCATAAAAAAACTCCATAATAATGGAGTTTTTTTATGACTAGTCATATACTTAATTTTCTTCTTACTTATTTTCCTCCAACCGGCTTATAATAACTTAGGGCCTCTGGCATTAACTGCTCCAGTTTGGCAATTCTGTTTTCATCCGACGGATGGGTTGATAAAAACTCTGGTGGTTTTTGGCCGTTAGATGCTGCTGCCATGCGCTGCCAGAATGGAATAGCTTCCCGTGGATTATAACCTGCCATAGCTGCAAATCTCAAACCGTACCGATCAGCTTCAAGTTCCTGTCCACGTGAGTTTGGCAACAATACCGCAATTTGTGCAGTGGGAGCATAAATATTATTGAACAAGTCGTTGTATTTAGGATTGTTTGCTGTAGCGATATTACCCACAATTTCCAGTCCTTGTGCCAAAGCACCCTGGCTCATACGCTCGTTACCATGGTGGGCTACAGCGTGCGTTATTTCATGTCCCATTACAACAGCTAAGGCGGCTTCGTTCTGGGTTATATTCAGCAATCCGGTATACACTACCACCTTGCCACCCGGCATGCACCAAGCATTTACATCTTTAGAATCTACTAGGTTAAACTCCCATTTGTAACCATTCAGTTCACTAGCTAAGCCCTTTTGGGTGTAATAGGTCGTTATTGCCGCAGCTATACGAGTGCCTACCCTTTTTACCATTTCTGCATCTTTGTTAGAGCTGCTGCTTAAGACTTTGTTTTCTGATAAAAAACTTTGGTATTGGGAAATTGCTTGTTGTTGCAAGGTTTCTTCCCCAAATAACGCTAATTGTTTACGACCAGTTATAGAATTGGTACTGCAGGCAACAAGAAAGGAAACGGCAGTAAATAGTAGGATAATTTTTTTCATTTGTGTATGTGTTGTTGAATATTTTAGAAATACAATCAATTGCCGTACCAAATATAATAATAGTGTGAATTAGTTAACTAATCAGCAATAAAGGTGTTCCAAATTTAAAAGGAATTAAGCTTAGCTACGCTTTTCTTTTTTTCTGTCGCGGTGTTTAAAAATCGGAATACGGCTTTCTACTCCACGAAGAATACGACTGATATTTTTTTGGTGTGTTGCAATAACCAAAATAGCGACTATTAAAGCAAAAACACGGTATAACACTTCATTTTCGTTCCATATCCATAAAACACAAATAGGAAGCATAACAGCCGCTAATATCGAACTTAAAGAAACGTAACGGGTAAGGTAAAGTACCACTACAAAAATCCCAATACAACTAACAGCAATTACCGGCTGAATGGCCAAAACCATTCCTAATAAAGTCGCTACTCCTTTTCCGCCTCTAAAACCTGCAAAAACTGGAAATACATGCCCCGCTACTGCTGCAAGTCCTAAGCCGAGCATTAAATTGGTACGCTCTAATTCATGTGCTAAATAAAATGGAAGTAGATTATACAACATCACAGCGCCCATACCTTTTAAAATATCAAACACCATTACCATAGTGCCGTATTTAGTACCCAAAACCCTGAAAGTATTGGTAGCGCCCATGTTGCCGCTGCCGTAGTCACGAATATCGATACCGAAAAAACGTTTGCTGATCAGTAAAGCTGTTGGAATTGAACCAATTAAATACGCAAAAATAATAAGAAGGAGTTCTTTCATTTGTGTTTCCTTAGCTTGAGTTGGACTACAAAAATAACTTAATTCTGCCTATTTTCCCTGAATATTGCAATGGGTGGGCTGATTTTGTGTATAACTAGTATAATACACAGATTTTCAGTTGCTTAGACATGTTATTACACAGTTAATCCATTTGAGCTAACATGCAAATCCATTCGCCTTTTTGCAAGCTTTTAATTTGACTGATTCCTACCGCAGATAGCGCTATCAACATGGTCTCTTCATCTGCTTTCATAAAACCACTTAACAGAATTAGAGAGCCTTTTATTGTAACAGCTTTTATCGCTTCCAGATTTGCAAGAATTACATTTAAATTGATATTAGCCAGAATGATATCATAAACTTTTCCTCCGGCAATAGTATCAGATTTTATCAAATTAATGTGGCTGCAGTTATTGATGGCCGCATTTTCTATTGAATTTTCAATACTCCATTCGTCGTAATCAATAGCATCAATAGCCGAAGCCCCCATTTTTTCGGCTAGAATGGCTAAAACTGCCGTACCGGCGCCAAAATCAACCACCGTTTTATTAGTAAAATCGATGGATTGCATTTGCTCAATCATCATGAAAGTGGTTGCATGATGACCTGTACCAAAACTCATTTTTGGGGTGATAATGATTTCATGCTTCACGTTTTTAATCGGTTGATGAAAATCAGCTCTTAATCCAACAAAATCACCCACAACAATTGGTTCAAAGCTGCTCTCCCACTGGGCGTTCCAGTTTTGCTGAGGAACAATTGTAATGGCATAGTTAACAGGAACTACCTGTAAAACTGATACCAGTGAATCTTCTTCGAAACCTTCTTCTTTAATAAAAGCTTTCAGCGATTTTTCTTCTTCTTCAAAACTCTCAAAACCTACATCGGCAAGCAAGGCCACCAGTATTTCGCTTTCACCTTTATTGAGGGTTTCAAATTCTATTTGCAGGTAATTCATGTTGCTAAATTAATTGTTGGTATAAAAAACGTCCCGTTAAAACGGGACGGTAATATTATTATAGTACGTTCATTAACTTATTACGGTTTTGGCTGTGCTTCTGGCTTTGGAATTAAAGCTTTGCGGCTCAGTTTAAACTTACCTGTTTTCTGGTCAACATCTAACAGTTTCACTTTTACTTTTTCTCCTTCGGTGAAAATACCGTCCATGCTTTCCAAACGCTTCCAGCTTATTTCACTGATGTGTAACAAACCTTCTTTCTTTGGTAAGAACTCAACAAAAGCACCAAATTCTTTAATGCTCTTCACCGTTCCTTCGTAGGTATCGCCAACAACAGGTACTGCTACCAGCCCGTTGATCCAAGCCAATGCTCTTTCAAGACTAGCTTTCTCTTTAGAGAAGATACTTACTTCGCCTCTGTTATCAACTTCTTCAATATTAATGGTAGCACCGGTTTCACGCTGTATTTCCTGAATCACTTTACCACCGGGTCCTATTACGGCACCAATGTATTCTTTATCAATAATGATCTTCACCATACGTGGAGCATGCGGTTTAACCTCTTCTCTAGCGTTAGGTGTACAAGCGTACATGGCTTCCAGAATATGCATACGGCCCTTTTTAGCTTGCGTTAATGCCTGACGCATAACGTCCATGCTTAATCCATCAACTTTAATGTCCATCTGCACACCGCAAATACCATCACGGGTTCCGGTAACTTTAAAATCCATATCGCCTAAATGATCTTCATCACCTAAGATATCAGTCAAAATTGCAAAATCATCACCTGTTTTAATTAAACCCATCGCTACACCGCTCACATGCTTTTTTAAAGGCACACCGGCATCCATCAGCGCCAGCGAACCTGCACAAACAG
>JBKJPN010000181.1:0-27851 GCA_046595125.1 Ferruginibacter sp. | reverse complement strand
AGCGACATGAAGAAGATGGTAAAGTGGTTTAGCGTTTTACAGACAAATAAGGTAGAGATTAAATTATCTGAATTACCGGAAGGTGATGCTGCAGTAACAGAAAACAAACCAAAAGCTGTTGAGCAAAAAGCAGCTACGATGAAAAGCGCTCCGCCTAAAAAAATAAATACACCGAGGAAAATGGCATAATATGGAACGCTGATTCCGCTGATTATACTGATTAACACAGATTATCTAAATAATAGAATCCTGCCTTGGTTTTATACCTAAGGCAGGATTTTAAATTTCAAAACTCACCATGACATACAACGCTGATATTAAAAAACTAGCCCGCCAATTTGTTCCAAAAGATTTTATTGTAACCGACTGGCATAGTCTTGAACCGTTCTTTAAGGATTTACTGGAAAGAAATATAGACACAAATCCCGAGCTCGAAAAATGGCTACAGGACCAAAGCGAATTGGAAGCGTTGGTTAATGAAGATGCCTGCTGGCGGCAGATAAAGATGACTTGTGATACCGAAAACAAATCGCTGGAAGATGCTTTTACATTTTTCTGTATGGAAATACAGCCAAAGATTCAACCCTATGCAGATGCGCTAAATAAGAAGCTCGTAAACCATCCATTGGCTAAAGACCTAGATGCCAGTAAATATTATACATACCTGCGCAGTATGCGTAAAAGCATCGAATTATTTAGAGAAGAAAATATTCCGCTGCAGGCCGAGCTTTCGGTAATGCAACAACAGTATGGCGTTATATCTGGTAAAATGACGGTTACTATTAATGATGAAGAATATACATTACAACAGGCAGCTAAATTTTTAGAAAATCCCGATAGGAAAATAAGAGAAGAAGTTTATCACAAAATAAATAAGCGTAGGTTAGTTGACAAAGAGGCTTTAAATGATTTGTATAACAAGCTTATTGAAAAAAGAAATCAAGAAGCCATTAATGCAGGTTTTGCAAACTACCGTGATTATCGTTTTAAAGAACTGGGTCGCTTTGATTATACCAAAGAAGATTGTTTTCAGTTTCATGATGCAGTAAAGCAACATGTGCTGCCGTTGGTGAATATCATCTATCAAAAGAAAAAAGAAAAGCTTGGACTGGACACCTTGAGGCCATGGGATATTGATGCAGAACCGGCAGGTATAAAACCATTGATGCCTTTTAAAACAAGCGAAGAGCTTATTGAAAAATCAATTGCCTGTTTTACAAGGCTTCGCCCTTTTTTTGGTGATTGCCTCAAAAAAATGCAGGAGATGAAACACCTTGACCTGGAAAGTCGCAAGGGGAAGGCTCCCGGAGGATATAACTGTCCGCTGGCGGAAAGTGGCGCTCCTTTTATTTTTATGAATGCCGCCGGGCAAATGCAAGATGTTACTACCATGCTGCATGAAGGTGGACACGCTGTTCATTCGTTTCTGGCGCATCCGTTAGAGCTTAGTGGCTTTAAGGAATACCCCATGGAAATTGCCGAAGTGGCCAGCATGGCCATGGAGCTGATGAGTATGGATGAATGGGAAACATTCTTTGCGGATGAAAATGATTTGAAAAGAGCAAAGGAACATCAATTAGAAAGAGTCATCACTATTTTCCCTTGGATTGCCATCATCGATAAATTTCAGCATTGGATTTATGAAAACCCAACGCACACAAATGAAGAGCGCACAGCAACATGGAATGAAATTTTATCCGAATTTCAGGATGATGTAATTGATTACAGCGGACTGGAAACTTACCGCAGCAATGGCTGGCAACGCCAACTGCATTTGTTTGAAGTACCATTTTATTATATCGAATATGGAATAGCCCAGCTGGGTGCTATTGGAATGTGGATGCAGTATAAAACTAATAAGCAATCTGCAATGGACAATTATTGCAAAGCATTAGCATTAGGTGGCACAAAAACATTACCCGAACTTTTTGAAACCGCTGGTTTGAAATTTGATTTCAGTCCTGATAAAATAAAGGGATTGATGAAGTTTGTTGAAAAAGAGATGAACAGAATCGCAGATTGATGGATTTAATGATTTCGCAGAACCTTTAATTTTAACCTCTTACATAAGTGGTAACAGGTAAAATTATTGATAATCAAATCTGCGAAATAATAATTATCATATTAATCTGCGATTATTTTTTACATTCATCACAAACCCCGTTAATAACCACATCGGTTTGTTTTTGCGTAAACCCCTTTGGCAGCTTCACTTCTGGTATGGAAACATGGTCGAGGCAGATAGTTTTATCACACACGTCGCATATAAAGTGCACATGGTTGTCGTGGTGGTGTCCAGCTTCGCAATTATCCTTGCATAATGCGTACAGAATAGAATTATCTGATGTTGGTATATTATGTATGATGCCTTTCTCCACAAAAGTTTGCAAAGTTCTGTAAACAGTTACTCTATCAAAAGAGGCGTCAGTATTTTTCTCAATATCGGCATGAGCCAAAGCCCCAGGGCTGTTTAAAAACAAATCCAATATTTTTTTTCTTCCCTCGGTAACACTAAGTTGATTCTTCTTAAGTATGTCGGCTATCTGTTCCATAATTTCTAATTTGGATCGCTGCTGAATCCATTCATAAAACGCTTTGTCGTTACTTTTTCTTTTAGTAATCCTTTAATGTCTTTAAATAGCTTTTGCATATCCTCTTCAACCAGTCCATCATAAATCCCCCGTACCCGGCGCTGGTTATCTACCAAAGCAAAAAACTGGGTATGTATAAACTGATCGGCAAGTGACTGGGTGGAATCCGGTTTATTGTTATCTATCAAATAACTTTGGCGGGCCATTTTGTATAACGATGCTTTATCGCCGGTAATGAAATTCCAATTGGGGTTTGGAGTTTGAGGTTTGGGGTTTTGTGTTGAATCGTATTCTATTTTATAAGAGCCGTCTTCATTTTTTTCTAACTTCCCATTTATCATTTTTGCTTCATAAGCTTTTAGCAGAGGAATCGAATCTGTCTCCGGCATACAGGTATGCGACAGAATTAAAAAATTAGGCTCATCCTTGTACTTATCAAAAACCCGGCGCATGTTGGCGTTCATAATGGGGCAGATGCCTTTGCAGGTAGTAAAAAAATATTCGGCTACATAAACTTTCCCGTCTACATTTCTTTCAGTTATCGGTCTTCCATCCTGGTTGGTGAAAGAAAAGGGCTGCACATTATCATTCAAAACTGGCAAAAAGGATTTTGTAAGGTCCTCGTCTTTGTAAACGAAATACACAAAGGTTACAATCAAAACCGAAAAGAAAACGCCGTAAAACAATATCCGCTTACCCATACCCAATCATTTTTTGCAAATTTACGATCCTTTCGTCTAGTAAAACGGCAAAGCAGGTAATATTTGCAACATTATTGCAAATATCTTAACTTCGCCATTCAGATGAATATAAAATTAAACTGGGATGCCCTTGGAATTGCAACTTCGATTGCATGTGCTATACACTGCGCATTACTTCCCATTTTATTATCCACCCTGCCAATTTTCGGAATCAATATCATACACAATTTGTTTTTTGAATGGGGCATGATTGCGCTTGCATTTGTTGTAGGTTCTTATTCGCTTTTTCACGGTTATGTAAAACATCACCGTTCGTTAACCCCGGTTTTGATTTTTAGTTTTGGTTTTATATTTCTGGTATTAAAACAGTTTTTGGTTCCCTACGAAATTCCTTTTTTGGTAATTGCAGTTGCCGCAATCATCAGTGCGCATTTTTACAATTACCGGCTTTGCCATCGCAGCAAGTGCTCATCGCCCCATCATAAGCATTAGCTTGTAAACAGGGTGCTGCTTAATTTATTAACTTGGGCTCAAATTAAAGGCTATGAGCAAAATATTTTACATCACCATATTGTTACTTACCATTTCAAAAGCAACAATTGCACAGTCTAAAGATGAAACTGCAATCCGCGTTTTACTTGAAGAACAGCGCATGGCTTGGAATAGCGGAAATCTGGAAACTTTTATGGGCACTTACTGGCAAAGCGATTCATTAATGTTTATTGGCAAAAGTGGTATTACCTATGGCTGGCAGAAGACCTTGGATAATTACAAAAAAGGCTACCCCGATACCGCCGCTATGGGTAAACTTAGTTTTGATATACTGGAAGTAAAAAGATTATCGGTGATATATTTTTTTATAGTAGGCAAATGGCATTTAACCAGAAGCATTGGCGATGTTGGCGGACACTTTACCCTACTGTTTAAGAAAGTAAAAAACAAGTGGGTGATTGTTGCTGACCACAGCAGCTGATTATAATTTCCACTTACGTTTTAAATGAAAAAGCAAGACAGCAAGGCTAATTAGAAAGAAGACGTAGTAGATATAATTTGAAAGGCCGGGCACCGTTGTAAAAAATCCATAACCCTTGTACACTCCTATAAAAACATTTACCATCATCCACACCAGCACAATGGCGATGGTATTTACAATCCTTACTAGAAACTCTCTTGTCTCGTCTTCCATACCCATAATTGGCTTCAACTCCTTTCGTGGCGAATGAAGTTGCATAAAAGTACTCCAATCACAGCTATTTAACCAGCAGTTTCCTAAAAGCAGCACTGTCGCCTTTAAAAACATTGAAGTCTACAAAGGAATCAATGCCATTTACCCGGCCCTTTTCGTTATGCTGCCAAAAATCCCATTTACGTTTTATGCGTGGCTTATCCTTTACATAATAATGTGCCACCCATAAAGGGTAATCATCAAAAGCTCCATCTAAAAAGTTTTCGTAAAAATCAATATTCGTATAGATGATGGGTTTTACTTTATAACGCTTCTCAATCATCAACAACCAGTCCTTTACCCTTTGCTGAATATCTGTTACTGACGCGCCATTAGCTGTTTCAATATCCAGTACCGGTGGTAAATCGCCGGGTAACAAATTAACCGTTTCTATAAAATTTTCGGCCTGCGCTTTTCCACTTTTACTGCTGATAAAAAAATGATACGCTCCACGGGGCACTTTTGCTTTTTTGGCATTAAACCAGTTTTGTCTAAAGCCGTTATCAACCCTGCCCAAGCCCTCGGTTGCTTTAATAAAAGCGAATCCAATCTTCAGTTCTTTATCTTCCATGGCTTCCACAGCCTTCCAATCAATATTATGCTGGTAGCGACTTACATCAATGCCGTGTATCTGGTAATTAACGGGAATATCAATTCCGAAAGCCGGGTAGCGTACAAATTTAGGGCGACTGTAATACTGGTTTAAAAAGTACACAGATATCGCTACAGCCGCCAATACAATTAGTGGCACTAAAATTATTTTCAGAATATTTTTCTTCTTCTTTCGTTTTACCAAGACGGTGTTCTGCAGGTTTTTGAAACAGGTAGTTACAAATTTGCATTAAATACAAATATCAATTTGATAAAGTTTTTGTAAATGATATTACCTGAGTAGTTTTTTCACGTACTTAAATTCGCCGGCATTGATGCGTAAAAAATAAACCCCTGCAGGCAAATTGGCCGAGGGTATCTCCAGATACTCCGAGCCATTAACCAGATTTACAGCTTTTGAATAAACCCGCTGGCCTGTGTTATTGTATAAATTAATATTGGCTGAGGAAGATGCCATATTACGCAGGTACACATAAAACCTGTCTTGTATTGGGTTTGGAAACACCTGGATAGTATTTAGTCCCACGCCAGCATCGGGCACTTTTGCCGAAACATTGTTTTTTGTAACCAGCCAATATTCGGGATCTATTAAAACGGTATCAGCAATAAATCCAATATTCTTTAAAAAGATTTCGCCATTGGATTTATTATCCACCACAATTATTTTCTCCTGTGTGGCATTTTTAAACTTCAAGGCTACCGGCAGTTCAAAAAAATCAACCGAGGGGTGCGATGTGGTTTGATTCATTTTTATTCGTACATAGTTGGCTCCAATCTGCGTCCACTGCACATTATAACTAGGGTAGCCCTGTCCTTTAAACCAATCTTTAAAAAACTCGGTTAGGCTTTGTCCGCTGGCTTGCTCCAGATGTAGTTTCAAATCATCAGTTACAGCAAAACCATAAGCCAGCTTAGGATCTTTCTGGTAGTTACGCAGACCAGTAAAAAAAGCAGCATCGCCCAGTTTCCAGCGCAGCATATACAACAGGTACGAGCCTTTGTTATAACTCAGCCTGCCCGAAAAAATGCGGCCAACGCTGGTTGTATCGTCTACCCATACTGAACCGCCGATAGCAGAAGTAATATTATTGACAATAGACTTTCTGTTGGTTAAAGTATTGGCAGGATATTTATTCTCCATGTAAAATGCTGCCATAAAAGTTGCAAAGCCTTCGTTCAGCCAAATATGCTCCCAACTACCGCAGGTAACTTTATCGCCAAACCATTGATGCGCCAATTCATGCGCCACAAGGCTCTCGCCAACCGAAACAATAAAAGAGTTGGTCTGATGCTCCATGCCTCCACCCCAGCTAAACTGAGTATGACCATATTTTTCTTTAATAAAAGGATAGTCGCCAAAATTGCTGTGAAACAATTGTAGCGCATCCAAAACATTTTGTGTACCTGCCTGAAAGGAAGCTAGGCTTTCGGGGTAACAATATGTCTGCATGGGCAAATTAGTACCGCCCAATAAAACACTATTACTAAAAACAGCATAATTGGTTACGGCAAAGCAAACCAGATAAGATGCAATGGGATAGCGGTGTTTCCAGTAAGTACTTTTTTGTGTTCCCCCGTTTACCAGCGTTTCCGTTTGTAACAAACCATTTGAAGATGCTTTGTATTGAGCTGGTGCCGTAATAATAATGTCTAATGAATCAGCCTTATCATCAACGCCGTTTTTACAAGGCCACCAGTCGCGGCTGCCATAAGGTTCGCTAAGGCTCCACATTACCGGCACGCCGGCATGGGTGGTGGTTTCAAAAGAACCAAAACCATTATTTGGTGGCACGCCTTTATAAAATACCGACACGGAATCCAATACACCGGCATTAATAACTGCCGGAAAATTAACTGTGAGGATATCGCTGCTATGTAGTTTGCCGAGTAAACTGTTTCGTTGTGTAACACTGTCCACGATATGGTTATTCACCAAATCGAGTTGAATATTGTTGGTGGCTGTCTTCACCAAAAAGTACATGGTAACTTTCCCTTTAATAAACCTTACCGACGGATTAACCTCCCATTCGCAGCGATAGTATTTAACATCATAATTATTAGAAACTGCATTCCCGGTAATATTATCCGCTCCTGGGGTAATAATTCGCTGATAAGCCTTTTGTTCTTTCACAGCTATTTCACTGGCTGGGTTCAAAACATCAGGCCTTGTTTGGGCCGATAAACCCAAGCTGCAAAGCATGCATATAGTAAATACTATCCTCATAAACATGAATTAACATTTTGTTGCGATAAATACGCCGTTTAAAGTTCCTTAATAATTACCACAAGGCAATAAAATATAAAAGTGTCCGTTTACTAAATTGCCCGTAATTAATTACGTACCCCCATGAAAATTAATCAGGCATGAACAAACAAACTTTAACGCACTTTACAGTATCCAAGTCATTTTGGATACTTTTTTTTTCTTTAGCGCTTGGTAGTTTTACCAAGGTATTTTCCTATACTGATACCACAAAGAAAAAACTGATAGCTGCCGTTAAAAGTAAAGAAAAAATCGGCGTTATTACCCTAGAAGCAAATGTTGTTTATCCGGAAGTATTGACCGGAAACGAAGAACAAACACTTCTTTATATTGAAAAGTTTGCTGCTAACAGAAGGGCTTACCTCATCAGAACCTATAACCGAAGCAAAAAATACTTTCCGGCAGCAAGCAAGGTTTTGGCAAAACATAAATTACCACACGAACTGAAGGTTTTACTGGCACTGGAAAGTGCCTTTAACGGCAATGCCGTATCGAAAGCCGGGGCGGTGGGTTACTGGCAAATTATGGATGAAGTGGCCAAAGAATATGGTTTAAAATATGTTCCGCAGCAAAAAGCAGTTGCAAAAATAAAAATCTCAAAAACTAATACAGCTAAAAAAACTGTTGCTGCTAAACCTGTTGTAAAAGACGACAGAAAGAATTTTACCAAATCAACCTATGCTGCTGCACGTTATTTGAAAGACCGCAGCCGAAACTTAGATAATGACTTATTGTTAATGGTTGCCAGCTACAACTGTGGCGTAGGCAATGTTTGGGAAGCCATGAAAAAGACTGGAAAAGCCGAACCCGATTTCTGGGACATTAAAAGCTACTTACCCGCCGAAACACAGGCTTATGTAATGAATTTTATTACGTTGAATGTTATTTTTAGCAACTACGAAAAATTTGAAAACAATAACCTGTTGTTTACACCTGTTCAAATTAAAATTGAAAACCCGCAGGGAGTTTTGACTGAGGAACAAACATCTCTTCAATTAAAATAACCCAGTTTTTATTAAAGTGATTTCAGTCGTACTAAACTTTTTTTCAGAATAAATCCGATAGTCTTTTTCCCTTTTTTGTTCTCAAACTCTACCAAAATAAAATTGGCTGTTTCTCTGTAGGTATCTGTTTTATCTCCTTTTACTAAATAAGATTTGAGTGGTTTCGCTTTTACCGATGCTGTTTCGTAGAAGTAAGCTTTTGATGATGTTACTTTCCATGCTGATAATTTGGCATCGTCAACATCATATCTTTTAAATTTACTGAAGGAAATTTCACCAAACTCATCTGCTGGTATTGATACGGAGTTAAAAGTTTTATTAGGATCGCCGTTCCAATAGGTAGATTCTGTCTCTACAGCTATAAACCAATCTTTTTTTGCTGCATTGTATATAAATGAATATCCTCTAGTCCAGCGCCAGGCGCTTCCACCATAAAAACTAATTGCAAAACCATTTTCTTCTATGCTTAATTCTGAATAAGGGTCCCCATACATACCTCCACACTCCCTGCACATTACAATTTGATCATTTTGTCTTTCTAATTTTAAACGTCCATTGGCTTGTCGTACTAAGAGCAACAGGGGCCTTTTCGGTTCAATATAATCTTCTGTAACAACTGTATCTTCTCCTTTAAGTTTTAAAATTAAAATAGCATCGACTTTTTTATCGCCATTTAAATCCCCGGTTTTAAAATCTAAAACATCGTATCCGTTTTGAACAAAAGGTTTTATCTCTGCTGGTACAGCCACAATTATCTGTCCAAAAATTACATGGCAAATAAAAAGCAGCGGTACAAATAAGTATCTCATAGTTTGTTTTTATAAAGATACAAACTGGTCATTGTAAACTACCTTTGCCCAATGCCTCAATTCAATTGGAACGATAGCGTAAACTTACTGAGCAAACTCAGCTTGCGCCGTTTTGTAAACGGCGCCAAAGTGCTGAGCAGTTTTTACGCCAGTAGGTTGTTAAACAAGCCTGTGCAATGGGGTTATCCGGTTTCTATTTCTTTTGAGCCAACAACCAGTTGTAACCTGCGTTGCCCCGAGTGCCCGAGTGGCCTACGTCAATTCAGCCGCCCAACGGGTATGTTGCAAAACGACCTGTTCCGTAAAACAATTGATGATATTCACAAGGAACTGCTGTACCTCATTTTTTATTTTCAGGGTGAGCCATATCTAAATCCCGATTTTTTGGAGATGGTTAAATATGCAAGCGATAAAAAAATTTATACCGCCACATCAACCAATGCACATTATTTAACCGACGACATTGCAAAAAAAACCGTGGAGAGTGGTTTGGACCGACTTATTATTTCCATTGATGGAACCACGCAGGAGGTTTATGAGCAATATCGTGTTGGCGGTAATCTCGAAAAAGTAATTGCTGGTGCAAAAAACATTATGAAGTGGAAGAAAGAACTGAAAAGCAAAACACCATTTGTGTTTTTTCAGTTTTTAGTGGTAAAACCCAATGAGCATCAGATAGAAGATATTAAGCGGCTTGCAAAAGAAGTGGGCGTGGATGAAGTGCGTTTTAAAACAGCGCAGGTGTACGAATACGAAACCGACCCCAACAACCTGATACCTACCATTGATAAATTCAGCCGCTATAATAAAAATACCGATGGCAGTTACACAGCAAAAAACAAACTGGCCAACCGCTGCTGGAAAATGCAGCACGCCAACGTAATTACCTTCGATGGGCTGGTAGTACCCTGCTGTTTTGATAAAGATGCCACCCACCAGCTGGGTAATTTACAAACACAAAGTTTTAAAGAGATATGGCATAACGATAATTACAAACAGTTTCGCACCGAACTGATGAAAAGCAGGAAGAATATCGACATTTGTGCCAACTGCAGCGAAGGGGCATCTGTTTGGAAAGACTAATTTTAACCCTTTGTTTATTTGTGATTAAGTAATTTTACCGCATGCCGGATATTTTCAACAACCGCTTAAGGCAATTGATTTTACTGCTGCTTATTATGCTGCTGGCATTATTACTCGTAAATCAATTATTTATTTTTTTACCGGGTTTTCTGGGCGCTATCACCCTTTATATATTATTACGTGAACCTTATTTTTATTTAACCATAAAAAAGCGGTGGAATAAAACCCTCACTTCTTTGTTATTTATCATCGCTAGCTTAGTGATTATTGCATTGCCCATTTACTTTTCCTTCCGGTTGCTTTCAACAGAATTAAAATCAATCCTGAGCAATCAGACACAGATAATTGCCGGTGCAAAACTGATAGGCGAAAAAATATATGCCGTGACAGGCTTTCAATTGTTTAGCGACGAAAACATTGCCAGTTTTCAAAAGCAGGCTACACAAATCGTTCCCTCTATAATTAACAGTTCAGCATCCATACTCAGTAATTTTGCCATTATGTTTTTTCTGTTGTATTTTTTGTTGATTAGTGGACGCAAAACAGAGAAGTTTCTCGATGGATTTATTCCTTTAAAAGAAGAAAACGTTGAGCTGCTGAGCAACGAAACCAAAATGATGATACGGGCAAATGCAATAGGCATACCGGTGCTAGCTATCATACAAGGTATTGTTGCCACATTTGGCTACTGGGTTTTTGGTGTGGAGGATTATGGCCTTTGGGGATTCTTAACAGGTGTCTTTTCGATGGTGCCCATTGTGGGTACGGCCGTTATTTGGGTGCCGCTTACTGCCTACCTTTTTGCCATCGATAAAACAGGATATGCCATCGGCCTGCTCGTTTATGCACTGGTAGTCATCACCAATATAGATTATGTGGTTAGAGTTACTTTGCTCAAGAAATTTATGGATATACACCCGCTCGTTACTGTTTTTGGCGTAATAATCGGTATTGGATTGTTTGGATTTTGGGGAGTAATTTTCGGGCCGCTACTTATCAGCTATTTTATTATTTTAGGCAAGATTTATATAAACGAATTCGGCAAACCAAAAGGTGGTAGACGCCGTTCTTTAACCACCGATAACATGTCGGACAGTAATTAAAAATGAGTATAGAAAAAGATATTAATCAACAGTCCTTTAGAAACGAGTATCAAAAAGGCATCATCAATCTTATTTATACCTATAACTGGATGAATGAGAAAATGAAAGCTGTTTTTGATAACGAAGGCATTACGGCGCAGCAATATAATATACTTCGCATTTTAAGGGGAGCAGGTAAACCCATCTCTACCTTACAAATTCGTGAACGCATGTTAGACAAGATGAGTGATACCAGTCGCATTGTTGACAGGCTGGTGTTAAAAGGCCTTGCTAAAAAAACGGTTTGCAAAAATGATAAACGACTGGTAGATGTGAGCATCCACCCAAAAGGAAGCAAGCTCCTCGAAAAAATAGACTTACTTGATAAAGATATGGATGCCATATTTGGTAACCTGTCGGATATGGAAGCAAAAACATTAAATAAATTATTAGACAAAATCCGTAACTCTGGATAACAAAAAAATATTCATGAAATTTTTCCTTTCCTTCTTATTGCCTATTGCCTGTTGCCTATTGCCCATTTTCACAAAAGCTCAAGCCAAACCAGAATTCCGCGGTGTTTGGGTTGCCACAGTCGATAATATCGACTGGCCAAGCCGAGGTAATTATAATTCTGAATTGCAAAAAGCAGAGTTCGTTAAGCTGCTCGATATGCACCAGCGCAACGGCATGAATGTCATGATTGTGCAGATTCGTCCGGTTACGGATGCATTTTATCCATCGCAATACGAGCCCTGGAGTGAGTATTTGACTGGTACACAAGGCAAGCCGCCATCGCCCTATTACGACCCGCTGGAGTTTATGATTAACGAAACACATAAGCGGGGCATGGAGTTTCATGCTTGGATGAATCCTTACCGAGCGGTGTTTAATATTAGTCGTTCGTCTATTGCCGCAACGCATATTACTCGTATTCATCCAGAGTGGTTTTTAACCTACGGCGATAAAAGATATTTTGACCCAGGCAATAAAGAAGCCCAAGAATATTTAACCAATGTGGTAAAAGATGTGGTAAGTCGATATGCAGTTGATGCCATTCATTTCGACGATTATTTTTATCCGTATAAAATATCAGGTAAAGAGTTTCCTGATTATAAAACTTATCAGCAGTATGGTAACGGAATGACGAAAGATGACTGGCGCCGCAGCAACACCGATTCCATCATCCGAAAATTAAGTGCTGTTATAAAAAAAGAAAATCCAAAATGCCAGTTTGGTATTAGTCCATTTGGTGTTTGGCGCAACGAAGATAAAGACCCTATTAACGGAAGTAAAACCAATGGCGCACAAACCAATTACGATGATTTGTATGCCGATATTTTACTGTGGTTGCGTACAGGTTGGATTGACTACGTAGCACCGCAATTATACTGGGAGTTTGGTCATAAGATAGCGCCCTACGAAGTTTTACTAGACTGGTGGAGCAAACATACTTACGGCCGCAATTGCTATATAGGCCTTGGTATTTACCGTGCCAATAGCAATACCGCATGGAAAGACACTACGCAGTTACCACGCATGATAGAAGCTTTACGTAACGCTCCTAATATACAGGGTATGGTTTTTTTCAGCAGCAAGACTTTCGAAAAAAACCAAAATGGCTGGAGCGATAGTTTGCGGTTGAATTATTTTAAGGAGCCCGCAAAACAGCCTAAAATGAACTGGATTAAATAGTGCTACGACTATTTGTACTCATCCTCGTCTCTGACGAAGATTCCTTGGTCCTGAGTCTTTGACTCATGATTTTATTTACCTTTGTAATATTAAATTATACGATATGCCTGGTTTTGAATTTTTTGGCTCCGAAGAAAGAAAAGAAGTAAACGATGTACTGGAAACAGGCATTTTAATGCGCTATGGTTTTGATGGCCCTCGCAAAGGAATATGGAAAGCCAAAGAACTGGAAGATGCCATTTGCGAAACTTTCGGCTGCCAACATGCGCAACTGCTTAGCAGCGGAACAGCTGCCTTAACCACAGCGATGAGTGCTCTGGGTATTGGTTATGGAGATGAAGTTATCTTACCCTCCTTCACTTTTGTGGCCAGTTTTGAAGCCGTGTTGAGCGTTGGCGCAGTACCTGTTTTTGTTGATGTGGATGATACTTTAACATTAGCTCCCGATGCAGTTAAGAACGCCATCACCAAAAAAACCAAATGCATTATGCCGGTACATATGTGCGGCAGCATGGCCGATATGGATGCGTTGCAGGCAATATGCAAAGAACATAATTTAATTCTACTGGAAGATGCTTGTCAGAGTATTGGAGGCACATACAAAGGAAAAAAACTGGGTACCATCGGTGATGCGGGAACCTTTAGTTTTGATTTTGTAAAAACCATTACCTGCGCCGAAGGCGGGGTGGTAATGACTAACAACGAAGATGTTTATATAAAAAGCGACGGATATACAGATCATGGTCATGATCATAAAGGTGTTGACCGTGGTGCCGATTTGCACCCCTTTCTTGGATACAATTTCCGCATCAGCGAATTGCATGCTGCCGTAGGTTTGGCGCAAATAAAAAAGCTAGATACTTTTTTAGCCATCCAGAAAAAAAATCATACTGCTTTAAAAGCAGCACTGGCATCCATTTCAGAAGTTAGTTTTAGGAGAATACCAGATGAAAACGGAGACAGTTGCTCTTTCCTTAGCTGGTTTTTACCAACCGAGGAAGCCACAAAAGCTGTTGTAGCTGAACTGAAAACACAGAACATTTTAGCAGGCAATTTTTACTGGTTTGTAAACAACTGGCATTATATCAGCAAGTGGGATCACCTTAAAAACTCCGTTACGCTCAATGCACTGCATCCCGATTTAAAAGCTGCGGTTATGCATCACGCCACAAAAGATTTTAGCGCCAGCGATGCCGTTATGAGCCGTTGTATTTCTACCGCTATTGGTTTAACCTGGACGGATGAGCAACTACAAACAAAATGCAATCAGATGTTGGCTGTGATTAAGAAAGTGTTGAGTGAGCAGCAGGCGTTGGTTTAGAATTCAACTCTCTTATTGTCTGTTTACAGCATTTGGCTTCCCCTCCAGATAATCATTATACTGTAGAGAACCCAACCTAAAGCGCAGCGGAATCTTTGTTGCTTTTTCAAACTGCAATTCTTTTTTACAGAAGAAGCCAAAGTTTTGAGTGTAATGGTCGGCAGCAACAGAAAAACACGAAGGAATAAAATTAGTCTGGTCATCCAACAGTTTTAACTCTTTCCGAGTTTCTTTGCTTTCCACCTTATTTATATGGAAGTAATTATTGGCGGACAGTTTCAAGAAATCAGCCGCCCTTACCTGAAAAAGAGCTGCATCAGATATTGATTTTCCCGTATAATTCTGGCAAAAAGCCGCCCCTGCCACAAAAATCATGCAGAAAATTAAAATTTTAGCTTTTTTATACATTTTCACTGACACTAACTCTGTAAATTTACGTTATTATTAAAACAACGGATTAATAGTAAGCAAAACAACAGGCATTTACCCTAAACCGATTTGAGAATATGGCTTTAAGTCAAGGACTATATCAAAAGCAATTACAAAAATTATCGCCACAGCAAATTCAGCTGATGAAGTTATTGCAGGTGCCTACCGGGCAACTGGAGCAGCGCATTAAAGAAGAAATCGAAGAAAATCCGGCTTTGGAAGAAGCAGAAGAAGGGCATGAAGCGGAAGGAGATGAAATTAAAGACGAATTTAGCGATACAGATAATGAAGAAACCGAAATGGACGGCAGCGCCGATGAGTACGATAATATCGACATCAGCGAATATGTAAAGGATGGCGACGATGAAGTGGGCGATTACAAATTAAAGGACAGCAACTATCCCGAAATTGATGAGAATAGGGTAATCCCCATAAAAGTTGAAAGAGGTTTCAACGAAATTATGATGGAGCAGTTAGGCATGCTTACTATCAGTGAGCATCAAAAAAAAGTAGCTATACAAATCATTGGTAATTTAGATGATGATGGATATTTAAGAAGAGAATTTTCTGCCATAGTTGATGATTTGGCCTTCCGACAAAACATTTCGACCACCGAAGAAGAAATTGCAGAGCTAGTTTTACAGATACAACAGTTTGACCCACCTGGCATTGCCGCCCGTAACCTGCAGGAATGTTTGTTATTGCAGCTTGAGAGAAAACAGGGAGAAGGAAACGATGTGGAAATGGCCATTCGAGTAATGGAGAAATACTTTGAAGAATTTACCAAAAAACATTACGAAAAAATACAGCGTGGGCTAAACCTAAGCGATGATGACCTGAGAGATATCATAGCCCAGATTGTAAAACTAAACCCCAAGCCCGCCGGCAGTGTTGGCGGTAACAACCGGGCCGAAACCTATGTAGTTCCCGATTTCTTTATTTATAACAATGCAGGAAAGCTGGAGCTTAGTCTCAACAATAAAAACGCACCCGACCTCCGCATTAGCGAAGGCTACCGTGATATGCTGAAAGATTACGACCGGGGCAGTAAAAAAGATAAGCGACAAAAAGAAGCGGTGATTTTTATCAAACAAAAAATTGATGCGGCTAAATGGTTTATTGATGCTATAAAACAACGGCATAATACTTTAACAAACACCATGGAAGCCATCATGAATTACCAGCATGATTTCTTTGTATCAGGTGATGAGACTGACTTACGACCGATGATTTTAAAGCATATTGCCGAAGAAACAAATCTGGATATTTCAACCATTAGCCGGGTGGCCAACAGTAAATTTGTGCAAACCGAATTTGGAACTTACCGCCTCAAGTTCTTCTTCAGCGAAAGTTTAACAACCGATAGCGGCGAGGAAGTAAGCACACGGGAAGTTAAAAAAATCCTGAGCGATATTATTGAGGCCGAAGACAAACAACACCCCTACAGCGACGAAAAATTAACCGAGATGCTGCAGGAAAAAGGTTATAATATTGCACGACGCACCGTGGCTAAGTACAGAGAGCAATTAAATATTTCTGTTGCTCGGCTTAGAAAAGAATTATAAAGCAATAAAATTATTTTAAAGGATAATGACAGCAGCAGAAATAACAGTAAATACAGAACAGGAAGTTTACAAAGCGCCGACAGGCCTTCGTTTTGCAGCTCATTTCTTTTCTGTGATTTTTCATCCGCTGTTTATTCCGTTGTACGTAATATCCTTTCTCATTTTTTTTCATCCATCTTATTTTTCTGGCATCAGCGACTATTATAAATTCAAAGTGCTGATCTCTATGGCATTGAATACGTTGTTTTTTCCGGCTGTGGCCATTTTGCTGATGAAAGGCCTTGGTTTTATTGATTCTGTTTTTCTGCATACCCAGCAGGATAGGATTGGCCCTTACCTGAGCAGCATGATATTTTATTTTTGGGCAGCCCGTGTACTGTTTAAATTCGAACCACAACTTGCGCCAGCTATGGCTTCTTTTATGACCGGCGTTTTTCTTACAACCGCTCTGGCTTTAATAGCCAATATTTTTTATAAGATAAGTATGCATGCCATTGGCTGCGGCGGCCTGGTTGGTTTTTTTATCATCATCATGTTCAGTAATACTATGTTGATGACCTGGCCAATTAGTATTGCGCTGCTGATAACGGGCTTGGTATGCACATCTCGTATGCTGGTAAGCAACCATACCCAAAAAGAAATTTACATAGGGCTGCTGGTAGGCTTTATTTGTCAGTTTGCTGCCGCCATAGCCATTATGTAAACAAAAAAGGTCCCGCTAAAAGCGGAACCCTTCTTCTCCTGTTGTGCCTAACAATAAAAACTTTAAAACTGTAGAGGAAATATAGTTTTCGCTGTCAGGTGTTTTCTAATGATATGTTATTGATTTTTTATTGACTGACTAAGCCAGTAAGCAGCATTTTCGGCTGCCTTCTAAAACTGGTTTTCAATCGGGTTTGGTGTTATTGGTTTCAGTTGTATAAAGCGTTTAACCATAAGGTTTTATTGTGTGTAAAACCAAAATGAATCAGATATATTTTATTTGCATGCACTTTCAGGTAAAACTACCTCGCAACTTTACCGCTCCCATTAAAAATAACAAGTAAAAATGCTTCACATCTATAAATAAGCTTATGGCTTACCGCTGCCGCAACCCAATGCAGAATTGGCTGTAGAAAACTTTATATTTGCAATCCAACAAAGAATGATGATGAGGATATTTTTAAATCTGTTTCTTTTATTTTCCGTGATAACGGTTCAGGCCAGCTCTCAAAAAGCGGGTTTCGATAAATCGGCCTTTTATAATGCCATGGCTTCAGATAATTTACAAACCATTAATGAGCAGTTAGAGATTGTTAAGAGTGCCTCTTTTTCCGATAAAGAAGGTTACGAAGGTGCCTTGCTGATGAAAAAAGCAGGCCTGGTTTCAAAAGCTAAGGAAAAACTAAGTCTTTTTAAAGCCGGCCGTACGAAACTGGAGGCTTCCATCAAAAAAGACAATTCCAATACCGAATTTGTTTTCTTACGACTCATTATTCAGGAACATGCCCCCAAAATGGTAAAGTACAACGATGATATTGAAGCCGACAGCCAGCAAATAAAGAAAAATTTAAAAAGCCTTTCGCCCATTGTTCAAAAGGCAATCAGTGATTACAGTAAAAGTTCAAAAGTTTTAAAATCGCTCCAGTCTTAACTTTACATTGATGGGTAAGAAAATTCTTGTTATTTATTATACGCAGTCTGGGCAGTTGGAGGATATCCTCAATAATTTTACAGCTCCACTTGTTGAAGCTGGCAATATCGTTGAAAAAGTACGGGTGCGTGTTGCCAACGATTATCCATTCCCTTGGAACGGCAAGGCTTTTTTCAGCGTAATGCCCGATTGTGTACTGAGTGTACCAACCGAACTGAAACCATTTCAGCTAAAAGAAAGCAAATACGATTTGATTATTCTTGGTTACCAGGCATGGTTTCTTTCACCTGCCATACCTACCAATTCTATTTTACAACATCCATCGGTAAAAGCTGTTTTGAAAGATACACCTGTTGTAACCATAACTGGTGCAAGGAATATGTGGATTAGCGCCATGCAGCGCATCAAAAACACACTGAAAGATTCGGAAGCAAAACTGGTTGGCAGCATTGCGCTGGTTGACAAACATCACAACTTCATCAGCTTTATTACCATTTTTTATTGGATGTTTAAAGCTAAAAAAGAACGCTGGCTGGGTATTTTTCCAAAACCCGGTGTTGCCGATGATGATATTGCGAACACAGCCCAATATGGCGCTATGTTACAAAAACATCTTTTAAGTGGAACACTGGAAGATTTACAGGATGAGTTAATTAAACAAAAAGCCATCGAGGTAAAATATAACTTAATGTTTATAGAATCGAAGGCCAGCAAGATATTTGCGATATGGGCAAACATTATCGTTAAAAAGAAAAAAAGAGGCCCATGGCTTGTTGCATTCAAATATTATCTTTTAATTGCACTGTTTATAGCTGCGCCGATAATATTAACTGTTGATGCAATTTTCTTTAAGCCCTTTTTATCGGCCCGTATTAAAAAACAGAAACAACTTTATTCAGGCGTAAATTAATTATATCAGAGATGAGTTTTAACGAGGTTTATATTACAAATACATCTTCATTTTTCCCTAACGACCCGGTATCAAATGATGAGATGGAAGAATATCTGGGTTATATCAATGATACCCCATCCCGGTCTAAAGCAATTGTGCTGCGGAATAACGGTATTAAGAACAGGTTTTACGCACTAAACAAAGAAGGCGTTGCGACGCATACCAATGCTCAAATGACTGCCGAAGCAGTTAAAGCTTTGTTTAAGGGCAATCCCGATGATATTAAATCTGTAGAGTTGTTAAGCACCGGAACATCTACACCCGACCAATTAATGCCTTCGCATGGTGCCATGGTGCATGGCCATTTGCCCGAAACGAAAGCGTTAGAAGTGGTTTCACCATCAGGCGTTTGCTGTGCTGGTATGCATGCATTCAAGTATGCGTATTTGGCTACCAAAGCGGGCGATGTACAAGATGCAGTTGCTACGGGTTCTGAACGCTTTTCGGTTTCTTTATTATCTGCCAATTTTGAAGATGAGGCAAAAAGATTAAAAGCACTGGTTGACGACCCGTATATAGGTTTTGAAAAAGAATTTTTAAGGTGGATGTTATCTGATGGCGCTGCTGCATTTCATATCTCCAATAAAAAAAATGAAAATGGCATTAGCCTGAAGGTAGAGTGGATGGAAGGTTTTTCATACGCCAACGAATTGGAGCCTTGTATGTACCAAGGAAGTGAAAAATTAAAAGACGGTTCATTAAAAGGTTATCAGGATTATACGCCCGAGGAATTAACCGCACAATCAATATTAAGTATTAAGCAGGATGTAAAATTGCTAAGCAAGAACATCGTGTTGTATGGCGGATACGGCGTTTCGGCTTCTTTAAATAAGCATGGCGTTAAGTCAGAAGAGATCGACTATTTTCTGCCGCATATGTCGAGCGAATTTTTTAAGGATAAAATTTATCAGCAACTGATAGCCAACGGAACGGGTATCATGTACGATAAATGGTTTTTTAATCTAAGCCGTGTAGGTAATGTAGGTGCAGCTTCGGTTTATTTTATGGTAGATGAATTATTTCATAGCGGCAAACTTAAAACAGGCGATAAGATTTTTTTATTGGTGCCAGAAAGTGCCCGTTTCTCTTATATGTATTGTTTACTTACAGTTTGCTGATAAGGAAACGCCATTAGCTAATGGCTAAAAGCTATCTTATATGAAGAAAGAAGAAATCCCCCAGGATAATGGTGCACTTAATAAATTAACAAAGGAAGTAGTGTATGCCGTTGACAAAGAGGGCAATTACAGCAGCGAACTAAGCACCGGTTGGGACGTAAAATCTACCGCACTTGATTTAGCCTGGGATGATATTGAAAAACGAATTTTAAATGCAAAACAAAAAGTTTTAAATAACGAAGCTAGTCCCATTTTATTTTTTATGGAATTGAGATTGATGGATATTGGCATCGTAGCTGCCTATACCGGCTATTGGAAATTGAGCATTAAACAGCATTTAAAACCTACGGGTTTTAAAAAACTAACTGATAAAAAATTACAGCAATACGCCGATGCATTTAATGTAACTGTGGAGGAGCTGAAAACCATGAACGTGCATGAAGACTGAATTTAAACACCTGCAGGCGGCACATTGCGAAAACGGTGTTACCACAAATTTACTTAGAAGCATTGGCGCAACTCAATTGACGGAGCCACTTAGCTTTGGTATTGGTAGTGGAATTTTCTTTGTATATATTCCTTTGCTTAAAATAAATAAAGGACCAGCCATTGCTTTTAGAGGCTTACCTGGTATGATTTTTAAGCGTACCTGCAAATCCTTGAATGTACCGGTTATTAGAAAAAAATTCAGCAGCAAAGAAGCCGCAGCAAATTTTTTAGACGAGTGTTTACAAAATGGCCAGCCTGTGGGTTGCCAGGTTGGCGTTTACTATCTTTCTTATTTTCCAAAAGAATATCGTTTTCATTTTAATGCCCATAATATAATTGTATATGGCAGTGAGGGCGATAATTATTTAATCAGCGACCCAGTAATGGAAAACACAACAACCCTAACCAAGTACGAACTGGAGCGAGTTCGTTTTGCCAAAGGTCCGTTGGCACCACGTGGACAAATTTATTATCCCAAACAAAATACCATTATTACCGATGAGCAAATTCGCCACGCCATAAAATCTGGCATTAAAAGATCTGTGTTTGAAATGCTCTCAATTCCGGGGCCAATTGCAGGGGTGAGCGGCATTGCCAACACGGGTAAGAAAATAAAAAAATGGAAAGATAAGTTGGGTCCGCAAACTGCAGGTTTGTATTTAGCGCAACTGGTGCGTATGCAGGAGGAGATAGGAACTGGTGGTGGTGGATTCAGATATATCTATGGTGCATTCTTACAAGAAGCACATGCATATCAGCCTTTTGATGAATTAATCGAAATCTCAAAAATATTTACCGAAGCCGGTGATAAATGGCGCAGCGCCGCCGTGCAGGCTGCCGGTATTTACAAAGGCCGGATTGGCAGTCAGGCCGATTTTGATGTGATGGGAGACCATTTGATAGAGATTGCACAGATTGAGAAAAAAGCATTTCAGGCATTGGGTAAAATAAAATGGAATTCATGAGCAATGCCGCGGTATATATAAATGACTTGGGCTTTACTTATAAGGGGCAATCTGCATCCTGCTTTAGTAATTTAAATTTAACCGTGCAGGAAGGTGAGCGTTTTGGTTTATTTGGCCCCAACGGTGCCGGTAAAACTACGTTGATGAATTGCATGACTGGTTTACTGATTTATCAGCAAGGCAGTATTCAATTGCTTGGACATGAAATAGCCAATCACAAAAAATCAATCAACCGCCTCTTTGGTTTTATACCTCAAGATTTTTCTTTTTATCAGGAGCTGAGCCCTGTTGAAAACCTTGCATTCTTCGGTGCATGGTCGGGCCTCAGTAAAATCGAAATAAAAAATAAGACTGCAGAATTATTAGAAGTGTTAGGCCTAACTGATGTACGCAACAAACAGGTGCAGGAATTTTCTGGCGGCATGAAACGCAGGGTGAATCTGGCTATTGGCGTAATACATAATCCCCGCATTTTATTTTTAGATGAACCAACTGTGGGTGTTGATGTGCACACTAGGCATGCCATTATTAGTTATCTTAAAAAATTAAATGAAGGGGGCACCACATTAATTTATACATCGCATCAATTAAGCGAAGCAGAAGAACTCTGCAATAAAGTGGCATTGATTGATGACGGAAAAATTATTGCACATGACACTTTACAACAATTAAAACAAGATCATAAAGAAGACGGACTGGAAGGCCTGTTTATTAATTTAACCGGTAAATCGTTCAGGGATTCATAATGTTTAAACTCTGGAGCACTATATTAAAAGACGTACGCATTTTAACCCGTGACAAACTCGGGCTGGTGTTTATGTTTGTAATGCCGATTGTGTTGGCAGTTGTAATTACGGCTGTACAAAACAGCACGTTTGAAATGCTGAATACCAATACCATTCCCATGCTTATCTGCAACAGAGATACTGGTGATGCAGGGAAACAAATGCAAACAGCCATTACCAAAGTTGGCATGTTCGATTTAAAACAGGTAACACCCGATGTAACGGATAAAGAAATTGCAGATCGGATGCACGCAAAAGATGCGGTAATCGCCATCATCATTCCTGCAGACTTTACACATAAATTAAAAACCAGTGCTAATCAGATAGCAAAAAAAGCATTGAAGAATTTCGGTATGGCTACTGATACAATTGCTACAACCGATACCAGTGGTATTCAGCCCATTACTTTATTATATCATCCTGTTTTGCAGGAATCGTTCCGCCACTCAATACAAGGCGCATTAAAAAGTTCTTTGCAGATGGTGCAGAACAAAGAAGTTTTAAAAAGTCTTTATTTTTCTTTGAATGAAACTGAACTGCCGGATTCACTGGAAAAAGATTTGATGCAGAGCCAGGTTGCCATTAACGAAATTCCGGTTTCAAGAGATGGCAGCCGCAATATTCCAAATGCGTCTCAGCATAATGTGCCCGCCTGGACTGTATTTGCCATGTTCTTTGTAGTTATTTCACTTGGCGGAAGTGTGGTAAGGGAAAAAATAAACGGTAGTTTTATCCGCCTGAAAACTTTGCCAACAAATTATTTGGTTGCGCTTATTTCCAAACAAATTTCCTATCTATTTGTAACCTGTATACAAGCAGCAACTGTTTTTTCAATCGGCATTTGGTTGTTTCCTTACATGGGTTTACCTAAATTAGATTTACCGGCAGACATTACCGGAGTAGTAATTGTTACGCTCATTTGCGGATGGTGCGCCGTTAGTTATGCCATCATGATTGGCGTGTTTTCAAAAACACAGGAACAGGCAAATGGCATTGGTGCCGTTTCTATTGTATTAATGGCGGCTGTAGGCGGTTTGCTGGTGCCGAGTTTTGCCATGCCCGAGTCATTTCAGTTTGTAATGAAGCTGAGTCCGCTGCATTGGTGTTTAGAAGCTTATTATGGATTATTTTTAGAAGGCGGCAAACTGAAGGATGTTGTCTTAAATATTATACCTTTATTGGGTATCACTTTAACCATACAGTTAATCACACTGTACGGTTTAAAAAGAAAAAACCTGATTTGAATTTTTAATTATGGAAACAGCAGAACTAAAACTACAGCTAAAGAAGCAGATCATCGAATTCCTAAATTTGATTTCGGTTAAACCAGAAGATATAAAAGATGACGAGCCTTTATTTGGCGAAGGCCTTGGTTTAGATTCCATTGATTCCATTGAATTGATTGTTTTACTTGGCAGAGAATACGGCATCGACATCAAAGACCCAAAAGAAGGCCGCAAGATATTAACGGATATTAACACGATGGTGGCGTATATTGAGCAGCATCGCACAAAATAATTTTTAAAATAAAAAAGCTGTCAGTCTGAGCTTGTCGAAGACGGTGCTATCATCAAAACAGCATTTTAACAACCCGCCTTCGACAAGCTCAGCCTGACACCCAAACAACATTGAGCAGAATTTTCATAACCGGCATGGGCGTAATAAGTGCTATAGGAAATTCTGTAGCCGAAAATCATCTTGCACTTAAAGATGGCGTTTGCGGTATTAAATACGAGCTTAACCTTTTTCCTTCAAAGTATGCCGGTCAACTTCCATTTGCACAGGTACAGTTAAGCAACAAGGACCTAATAAATAAATTACAGATAATAGAACCTGGCGTTACCCGTACAACTTTGCTGGCCATGCATGCTTTTAATGAAGCTATTGCCGACAGCGGATTTTCTCCTTCAGATATCAGTTCATTTGAAACAGCCTTGATTGCCGCAAACACTGTTGGCGGCATGTGTTTAACTGATGAATTGTATAATGATGCCAATAAAAAAAGTGGTGGTTCGGAGTATACTTCTTCCTATGATTGCGCTTCCATTTGTGTATATCTGCAACGGCACTATAAAATGAACGGAATCATCAATACCATTAACACAGCTTGTTCGTCATCGGCAAACGCCATTATGTATGGCGCCATGCTCATCAAAAATGGTCTTGCAAAAAGAGCCATTGTTGGCGGTACCGATAGTCTGGCGAAATTTACTATCAATGGTTTTAATGCTTTGCATATTTTATCGCCAGATATATGTACCCCATTTGATGAAAGCAGGAAAGGATTAAACCTGGGAGAAGGTGCGGCATTTTTAGTGCTGGAAAGGGAAGATGACATTAACGGAAAAAACATTTATGCAGAGCTAACTGGCTATTGCAATACCAATGATGCCTACCATCCATCGTCATTATCAGATGAAGGAGACGGACCATATCTTGCTATGAAAGGTGCTTTGGAACTGGCAAACCTTGCGCCCGATAAAATTGATTTTATAAATGCGCATGGTACTGCAACCGAAAATAATGATGAGGTGGAAGGCCGTGCGATGATTCGTTTATTTGATAAACCTCCGCCATTTTCATCAACCAAAGGAAATGTGGGACATACTTTGGGAGCAGCAGGAGCTGTGGAAGCTGTATTCAGTATTTTAAATCTGGTACATCAGGATATTTATCCGACACTTCGTTTTAAAAACCCAGTTGCGTCAACAGAGCTTTCTCCTGTACAGGCGTATAAAAAAACACCCGTGAGCCATGTTATGAGTAACTCATTTGGCTTTGGCGGCAATTGTTCATCGCTAATTTTTTCAAAAGTCTGATGCTGTATATCCATCAAACATATTGTATATCGCCGCAGCAAAATTTGATGCAGGATAATATTGATTTGATTACGGAACCAGTTGATAAAAAATTGTTGGCCATAGAACCAGTTTATGACAAAATCCCTCCTGGTATTTTGCGCCGTATGGGCAAGGCCATACGAATGGGTGTGGGCACAGCTTTACCATTAATCAGCGAAGCGGAAAATATAAATGGAATAATTATTGGCTCGGCAAATGCAGGCATGGACGAGTGTGTAAAATTTTTAAATCAGATTGTTGTTTATGAGGAAGGGCAGTTAACGCCCGGCAATTTTGTACAAAGTACCGGTAATGTAATTGCAGGGCAGTTAGGGTTAATAAGTAAAAACAAAGGGTATAACATTACGCATGTACACCTAGGACTTGCTTTTGAAAATGCTGTGATAGATGCTATCATGCAGGTTGATGCAAATCCTTCATACAGTTATTTATTGGGTGGAGTAGATGAGATATCTCCTTTTCATTATAATATTGAAACACTAACCGGCGCTTATAAAACGGAAGAATTATCGAACAGGAAATTATATGAAGTTGATAGTCCCGGATGTATTGCAGGTGAGGGAGCAGCTATGTTTGTAGTGAATGGGGAAAAAGATTCGGCCCGTGCCAAAATAAAAGCTGCTACCACATTACACAGCGATGATGTGGCGTTGGTAAACCTGCAATTAAAATTATTTCTGGAGAAAAGCATTGAACCCGGGCAGGAAATTGATCTATTTATTTCTGGTGAAAACGGTGATAACCGAACCCTCCCTTTTTACACCGCTGCCGAATCGCTATTGATTAATGATGCCTCGGTTATTCGCTTTAAGCATCTTTGTGGTGAATATGCAACAGCATCTGCCATCGGGCTTTGGTATGCGTGTGAGATTTTGAAAACACAGCTCATTCCAACCCAGATGGTAAAAAAGAATTCATCCGAAAAAGAGTTCAGGAATATTTTGATGTACAATAATTTTAAAGGCTATCAGCATAGTTTTATGTTGATATCGGTTCCTTAGGTGTAAGGCCACTATGTATAGTAAAACAATTCAAGAGCAAACCGATTTTCAAACAAACTTAAACCCCATGACAGATACTAGTGGCCAGACACCTCTAGCAAAGCCTTACATTTAAAATGCACCAAATCATCTTTAAATAAAGAAGCGGCAATTTTTATTTGTCCGTTTTCTTCTTCAGTAATTTTTATAGAAGCATGCACTAGGTTATTCTCCAACGGATTAATTACGGCTAAGAATTTCAATTCCGCTGCCTGAACAAGATTGGTTGTCTTGCCCGTAACTTCTTCATAAATTTCTTTTATCATCTGCATCATACAAACACCTGGCACCACGGGTTGATTGGGGAAATGCCCTTCAAATATTTCATGGTCAGCATTGATGAACAGCTCGGCCCATATCTCCGTTTCAGAGGCTACTTTGTCATTAATGGTAAAAAAATTATTTAATAAAATCATCGTTCTATTCTTTTCAGGCCAATATTAAAATCAAATGTTTTGTGCGATATACCGATGGTATCGGGAATGCCGTTTTCAACTTTGCCAAAATTTGGAACTTTGGCAAAGTTTTTCATCACCGCTTCAACAATTACTTTCTTGTTTGATGCCCGTTCCATACGAATCAGCTCGGTTCCATCTGCATTGGTAATATAATAATTGTATCCCTTAGTTTGGGGAAAGATAAAATAATTAAGTCCATTGTCTGTTTTTACAATTGCTTTATTATAATCCAGCGTGTTCATCAGCACCAATTCAAAATCATACCGCAGGGTTTTTATAACCGACTTCTTGTTCATTTTCTTGATGATAGAATATACCTTAAAGCTGCCATCGGCGGCAAACTCAAAATCAAAAAAACTAAATCCCATCTCATTGCTGAAAACCATACGGGTACTACTATCTGGCATTTTTTTAATAAGGAGTAATCCGCTTAAATGATTACCAACTACATCAACTGTAGTGTTATACAGGGCGACAGTAAAATTGGGTTTAAATTTTTGCAATAGACTTATATCTGCCGTTGCCGATAACATTGGCTTATGCACCGGTGAGCAGCCCAGCATTAAAAACAGGCAGCTACTTAATATCAAATAAATTATCCGGGATGGAAGCATTCAATTCTTTATTGGTAAAACGCATGATGGTATTATCGCCAGAGAGCTCCTGCATTTGAATACTCTGTACCGAAAAGTCTTTTCTATCTACAACCACATTGATAGACTTAAACATTTCCTTCATTCCTTTTGTAAGTGGTGTTAGCTCAACCAAGGCGCTACTTCTATTTTCAAAAACTCTGGTTTTAAAATCGTTATTATCCAATGCGGTTCCTTGCATGCAGTCTATCATAATCTTATTAATCTGCTGAAACATTTTATTGGATTTTGTAGACACTCGGCTTTCTTTGGCGCCGTCCTTAATATATACTTTGTCTTTGTTCAGCACCATCAAATACTTAAATGGTGTTGTGTACTCCATCCGCACCCTACTGTCTTTTTTAAACCAAAAATTTCCTTTGGAATTTATTTTTTCCGATAGCATACTCAGGTTCTTTTCCTCTGTAAAGTCAGCTTTTATGGAAGATGTTCTTTGGCTCGCCGCAGCAAACTCTATTTTAAATTTCGCTAAATCGGCTACCGGACTAAACCCAGCATATTGTGCCTGAGATGTAAA
>JBKJPN010000059.1:0-9431 GCA_046595125.1 Ferruginibacter sp. | reverse complement strand
CTGGGTGTTTTTGGCGAAAGAAGATTTATGCTTAGCGAAACATCCGTTTACACGTTGGCCGGTTCGGTGCCTACCAAACTCGGAAATTTTGGTCTGATGGCAAACTATGCAGGCTTTAAAAACTTTAATGAAAGTAAAATTGGATTGGCTTACGCCCGTAAGCTCGGTAAGTTTTTAGATGTGGGTATTCAGTTTAATTATTACAGTTACCGAATTCCATCTTATGGAAATGCATCAGCCATAAATTTTGAGATTGGCGCTATGATGCACCTCACAGATAAATTAAATGCTGGTGTGCATGTGTATAATCCGGTGGGTGGTAAGTTGGGTAAAACAGGAGAAGAAAAATTAGCATCATCGTACAAAGCTGGTTTGGGTTATGATGCTTCGGATAAATTTTTTATTAGCGCCGAAATTATAAAAGAAGAAGATAAAGCTGTTAACGTTATCGCAGGATTACAATATCAGTTTGCCAAACAGTTTTTTGTAAAAGCCGGTTTTATCAGCGAATCAACAATTGCCTTCGCTGGTGCAGGTGTGGCCTGGAAAAATCTGCGGCTCGATATTTCATCCAGCTATCACCCGCAACTAGGCTTTTCGCCCGGCATTTTATTAATCATCAATTTTAAAAAAGCTGCTGAATGAGGTGGTTGTTTGCTTTGGGTTTTATTTTTATTGTTTTACCTGATTTAAATGCACAGGTTACCGAACCTGTTACCCCCAATACCGAACAGCAACTGGAAAATATTACCGAAAACAATGAAGATTTGGAAACAGAAGATGACTCCTACCTGCAGCAAATGATTCAGTTTATTAGGAACCCTATCAATTTAAATTTGGCCGATGCGGCAGATTTAAAACAACTGAGAATATTGACGCCCCTTCAGATTCGAAATTTTATTTCGTACAGATTATTAACCGGCAAGCTGCTTGATATCTATGAGCTGCAAGCGGTGCCTGGCTGGGATGTAAATAGCATTCAAAAAATAAGGCCATACATTAGTGTTAGTATGCAGGTTTCGGTTACAGCGGCATTGGGCCAAAGGCTTAGAGGAGGCGACCATTCCGTTTTAATAAGAGTAGCGCAAGTGCCCGAAAAATCAAAAGGGTATTTGCTTGATTCATCAGTTGCAAAAAATTTTTATCCTGGATCGCCACAAAAAATATTGTTCAGGTATAAATATGTATACAAAAATTTACTGCAATACGGCATTTTGGGTGAGAAGGATGCAGGCGAGCAATTTTTTAAAGGCAAACAAAAGCAGGGTTTCGATTTTTACTCGGCACATATTTTTGCCCGCAAACTAGGCATTATTAAAGCATTGGCCATTGGCGATTTTACCGTAAACCTGGGTCAGGGATTAACCCAATGGCAAAGCTTGGCTTTTAAGAAAAGCGTTGATGTAATTAGTATAAAAAGAGAGGCGGATGTGCTACGGCCCTACAATTCCGCCGGCGAAATAAATTTTCACCGGGGCTTGGGTATTACACTAGCCAAAAGCAATTGGCAGTTAACCATTTTTGGTTCTTATAAAAATATTGATGCCAATTTTGTGGCCGATACTTCACAAAATCAGGAAGATTTTATTTCATCCTTACAAACATCGGGTTACCACCGCACAAAAAGCGAAACAGTTGATAAAGGCATTCAACGGCAACTGGCTTTTGGTGGTAATTTTTCATACCAAAACAAAAATTTACGAGTGGGAATAAACGGCATTCAGTACCAATTTAAACTGCCGTTGGTAAAATCGGCCGACCCTTATAATAAATATGCGTTAAGCGGCAATAGTTTTGGTAATTACAGTTTCGATTACAGTTATACTTATAAGAACATGCACCTGTTTGGCGAAGCTGCTTTTACAAACAAATTTGATAAAGCATTCGTCAACGGCCTCATCATCAGCGCTTCCTCGGCAGTTGATCTTAGTTTACTGTACCGTAATATTTCAAAATCGTACCAATCGCTGTATACATCAGCGTTTACAGAGAGCACGTATCCAACCAACGAAAAAGGGTTATACGCAGGCGTTAGTGTGCGGCCGCATGTTGCTTGGCGTATAGATGCCTATGCCGATTTTTATAAATTTCCCTGGTTGCGATACCGGGTTGATGCACCTTCCACCGGAGCAGATTATCAAATACAACTCAATTACAAACCTAACAAGCAATTCGAAATGTATACCCGCTATCACGCCGAATCAAAAGCCATTAATTTTAATCCCGATAATTTGACGCTTTCACCCGTAATACAGCAACCCAAAAAAAACTGGCGCACGCAGGTGATTTATAAAATTAATACAGCGATAACCCTAAGAAACCGCACCGAAATAGTGTGGTTCGATAAGAAAGGAGCCGCTGAAGAACAGGGTTTTTTAACCTATTTCGATGTTATTTACAAACCCATGCTTAGCCCTCTTTCGGGCAATATAAGGCTGCAATATTTTGAAACAGGTGGTTATAACAGCCGACTTTATGCATATGAGAACGATGTTTTGTATAGTTTTTCCATACCAGTTTTTTATAATACGGGGTATAGATATTATATAAATATCAATTATGACATAGGCAAAAAATTGACTTTTTGGGTAAAATGGGCACAAACCCTTTATAGAGGCCAAAACCTTATTGGCAGTGGATTAGATGAGATAAAAGGTAGCATAAAAAGCGAAATTAAGCTCCAGGTCTTGTATAAATTTTAACATTTTTAAAAATTAAAGCAGCTATTTAGATTCAGTCATTGTCTTTCATAGAGAGGCAATAATTGGGAAATTTATTTTAACAATATTTTGACGTTAAGAAATTATCCTTATTTTTACACATCATTAAACTTAATTAAATGCACATGAGAAGATTTTTATCACTGTTTACAATGTTGATGCTCTGTGGAGTATTGGCATTTGCGCAAAGCCGCGTGGTGACCGGCAAGGTTACCGACGTTGATGGTAATCCAGTTTCTTTTGCAACAGTTAAAATAAAAGGCTCCAATGTTGGAGTTTCTGCAGATGCAAACGGCGCTTATTCGCTTAGAGTTACTGGTAGCGATGTACTGGTTATATCGGCACAGAGTTTTAAAACTACTGAAGTACCTGTTGGTACTCAAAATGTTTTGAACACGGTGGTTGAGGCTGGTACAACTTCTGATCTTAAAGAAGTGGTTGTAACTAGTGCTTTCGGTATTAAACGTACTTCAAGAAGTACTGCATCAAGCGTTCAAAATTTAAGTGGTGATCAGATTAACACCGTTCGTCAGGCTAACGTAAATAACGCCATTGCCGGTAAAGTGGCAGGTGCGCAGGTACGTAGCCAGTCATCGGCTAAATTAGGTGCTGAAACTACTGTACGTTTACGTGGTGAGAATGGTTTAGGCGCTGGTAGCGGTGCTCTTTATGTGGTTGATGGTACCATTATGCCAAGTGGTGCTGATATTAACCCTGATGACATCGAAGATATGTCGGTGCTACAAGGACCAGCTGCTGCTGCATTATTTGGACCTGATGGTGTAAACGGTGCTGTTGTAATTACTTTGAAAAAAGCCAAAAAAGGTGCTAAAGGAATGGGCATCGAAATAAATTCTGGTATTCGGTATGATAAAGTATATATAACACCCGATTATCAAAATTCATATGCTGGTGGTGCTGCTGGCGATTTTATAAAATATACCTATCAGGCAGGTCAGCCTTTAGGCTGGAAGCAACTAGATGGTAAATATTATCATGATTATTCTGATGATGCTAGCTGGGGTCCACGTATTGCAGGTCAGGAGTATATTCCTTGGTATGCATGGTATCCGGGTAGTGAGTATTCATTCAAAACAGCTAAGCTTACTGCTCAGCCAACTAATATTCGTGATTTCTGGGAAACTGGTATTACCAAAACAAATAACGTTAGCTTTTCAAAAGCTTACGAAAACCTGAACTTTAGGGTTTCTTATACCAACCTAGATATTAAAGGTATTACGCCAACTGAATATCTGAAGCGTCATACGTTAAATGCAAATATGACCATGGATTTAAGCTCACGCTTAACATTAGGTCTTAATTTAAATTATATTGCTGAGAACAAGAATACCGAAAGTGATGACGGCTATTCTAACCAAAGTTCCGGTTCTTTTGGACAGTGGTTCCATAGAGATTTGGATATGGGAAAAATGAAGGAATTAAGAGGTTTAACAAGCCCTGAGGGTGTTTTTGCCAGTTGGAATAAGAATAACCCAACAGCTTACGATGCCTTAAATCCGCAAAAAAGCTGGGCTGGTAACTACTGGTTTAACTATTATCAGTATTTCGATAACATTGATAACAGTTTAAGAAGAGACAGGCTTTATGGTGATGTTTCTTTAACTTATAAGATCAATAATGATTTAAAAGTTAAAGCTACCTACCGTAAAAATCAGTTAACTACTGCCGATGAAACTACTTATTCGCAAGGACTGCAATTCAGTTCTAACCAAATGTCGTTTAATCCTTGGCAGGGAAATGCAAAGGCTGGTTATGGTGCAGGTAATAGCCGCAGCGACCGTCAGAACTATGAGGGCTTAATAAGCTATTCTAAAAAGATCAAGAGTTTCCAGATTAATGCTAATGCTGGTTTCGATATCTTGAGAACCAAATTCAGTCAGGTTAGCGCCAATACAATGGGCGGTTTAAGTGCGCCAGGTTTATATGCGCTTACTAACTCTGTAGATCCTATTGCGTATAGTAACGCAAGAAATCAATTTACCCGTCGTGGTTTGTTCATTCGTGCCGATTTCGGTTTCCGCAACTATTTATTTGTTGAAGGTACTTATCGTCGTGATTATACTTCTTCAGAACCAGCCGGTAACTTTATTGATTCTAAA
This sequence comes from Ferruginibacter sp., assembly GCA_046595125.1. GTDB lineage: Bacteria > Bacteroidota > Bacteroidia > Chitinophagales > Chitinophagaceae > Ferruginibacter. The sequence goes on along the minus strand of JBKJPN010000059.1, from coordinate 4,591 downwards.
TCAGCTGGTCTTTCCTTTGTGTTCAGCGATTTAATCAGAACTTCTGTTCCATTTATCAGCTATGGTAAAATCCGTGGTTCAATTGGTCAGAGTTTAAATACACTGGGTATTTATCAGTTAAACTCTACTTATGGAATTGGTGGAAACCAGTGGAATGGTAATATATTAACTACTGTTCCTAATAATCTGGTTGATCCAAATTTAAAAGGTGCAACCAATCTTGAAAAAGAATTAGGAATTGAAATGCGCCTGTTTAAAAACAGATTTGGATTTAATGTTACCTATTGGGATAGAACTAATAAAAAATTCCCCGTTAACGTATCAACAACCCAAACAACTGGATATTCCTTTACTTCAATAAATGCTGGTGAAATTGCCAAACAGGGCTGGGATGTAACTGCTTTTATTAAGCCGGTTCAATCTAAAAACTTTAATTGGGAAATGACAGCTGCTTGGGGTTATATAACCAAGAACGAAGTTGTTAGTATATTCCCTGGTATTAGCAGATTAACTGTTGCTTCGGGTGCATTCTCTGGTTCTTCTTCTGCTTACACAGTTAATGAAGTAGGACAACCATGGGGCCAAATGTTTGGCGGTGGTATTAAGCGTATCAACGGTGTACCTCAGTTGGTTACAACTGGCTCTAATGCAGGATTATTTATTCGTGAGGCAGATACCAAATTTGGTAGTGTGTTGCCACAATATACCGGTGGTGTTCAAAACAATTTCAACCTGTTTAAGAACTTTACCTTTAATGTTAATATTGACTATTCTTATGGTGGTAAATTCTTCTCATTATCCGATTTCTGGGGAACATTCTCTGGTTTAACTGCACGTACAGCCGAGCTGAACGATCGTGGTATTCCATTACGTGATCCAGTTGCCGATGGTGGTGGTGTACACGTTTTTGGTGTAGATGCTACTGGAAAAGCGGTTGATTTTTATGTAGATGGACAAACTTATTACCATCAGTTTAGAAGCAACAGTATCTCCGAAAATAGCGTGTATGATTTAACCTATGTTAAATTAAGAGAGTTAAGCTTTGGATACAAACTGCCAGTAGATAAATTAGGAATTGGTAAGTACATCAATAATGCAGTATTCTCTGTAATTGCAACCGATCCTTGGTTAATATATTCTAAGACAAAAGGTTTTGACCCGTCTCAAATAAGTAGTGTATTTGGTGAAGATGGCCAGTTACCAGGAACAAGGGCTGTAGGTGTTAACTTAAAACTTGGTTTCTAATTATAACTCATCTTAAAAATTATATAAAATGAAAATAATATCAATAAAAAATAGTGCAATCGTTCTCCTTACCAGCTTGCTGGTAGGAGGAGCGGGTTGTGCTAAAATAGACGACTTTGGTACGCAGAATCAAAACCCCAATGGTATTACCAATCCGGTAACTTCAGCGCTGCTCACAAATGTGCTGTCGGGATTAGGTGGTTTTGGTACTAACCAAAGAACACTGTTATATCCACAGCTGATTGCTGAAAACCAGTACACAGATGCATCTTTGTATTCGTTGCCTCAACTGGAAATGGGCGGTACCTATTCGGGTCCGTTACAGGATTTGCAAACAATTATCGATTACAATTCGAATCCTAAAACAGCCGGTGATGCCGCTGCTAATGGGTCAAATGCAAATCAGATTGCAATAGCTAGAATTTTAAAAGGATTTCTTTTCTGGTATACTACCGACAGGTGGGGTGATATTCCTTACAGCGAGGCGTTAAAAGGTGCAGCTAATCCATATCCAAAGTTCGACAAGCAAGAGGATATTTATTTTGCAATTATGAGCGACCTAAAAGCGGCTAATGCCAGTTTTGACAATGGCGCTCCTATTAGAGGCGATATCATCTATGGTGGTGTTATAGCTAACTGGAAAAAACTGGGCAACAGTATTCGCATGTTAATGGCTATGCGCTTAACCAAGCGTTATCCGGCGGCAGGTGGTAAAGCTGCCGTTGAGTTTGCGGATGCCGCTTCTGCTTCTGGTGGATTTATCAGCAGCAATGCCGATAACTTTAGTTTAGTGTTCCCAGGTGGGTCATTTAAAAATACCTGGTTTTTGGCTTACGAAACACGTGATGATTATGCATCAAGCAAAACTTTAGGTGATGTATTGAGTGGTTTAGGAGATGGTCGTGGAGCGGCTTATGGTACAGGCTCAATTATGTTCCCTTATGGTTTAACCAGAGACTTGGCGATTGCCTATGGTAATTCAGTTGGTAATGGACAATCGAGGGTTTTAGCTTTGAGCAAAAGAACGGAATCTTCACCCATTTTTATTATACCGGCTGCTACTGTATTATTGGCAAGAGCTGAAGCTTTTGAAAGAGGCTGGATAACTGCTGGTGGTACTGCACAAGGCGACTATGATGCGGCTATCGCTGCATCATATGCACAATGGGGTTTAACGATGCCTGCTGGTTATTTAGCTGGCCCGGCTAATTATAATACCGGTGTTGGTGTTCCAGCTGCCCCTGGTACTGGCGGTATTGGTGCTGGCGCTGCTCCTTATGATAACTTTAGGGCGCTGCCTGTTGCCACAGCTAATGTACAGGATGCACTTACACCAACCAAATTGTCAAGGATTGCTCTTCAGCGCTGGATTGCTGCCTTTCCAAATGGAAATGAGGCATGGGCTACCTGGAGAAGAACTGGTGTTCCTAATTTAAAGGGAACTAGGTTTGCTACCAATGCGGGTGGTCAGATAGTTCGTAGGTATGTTTACGGAACTCTTGACTATAGCTTAAATAACGCAGCCGTTAAAGCAGCTGCGGCATTGATACAACCAAGCGGCGATACGCAAGACGGACGTGTTTGGTGGGATAACTAAATTTGAGATTTTAAACCATGCTGTACTTGTGCGGCATGGTTATTGGAATAATATTGTAAACAACAAATAAACACATTATGAAATATTTTAATTACTTTAGGTATTTAATTGGCGCTGTGCTGGTTTTTACCTTGTCTTTTGCAGGTTGCAAAAAGACAAAAGTGTCTTCGCCCATGGGTGATGCCGGGCAAACACTGGTACAAATTTTAAATGGAGGGTCGCCAACAGCGTCTGCCATTTTTAAGAATCCCGTTGATTTTGTAAATACGCCAACCAAAATCTTGGCTGTGCAGCTGCGTAGGGATATTCCCAACGAAACTGAGCTGAACAAGACCATGGTGGTTACCGTTAAGGATGATACTACGGCTGTAAATGCTGCAAATCCTAACTATAAGCAATTACCTACTAACTGGTACACATTATCGTACGGTAGTGGTGGTTCATCAAAAAGTGGTGGTATTGCAGTAGGTCAACCTAATGCTGGCCGTGGAGGTACATTTACCTTTACATTTGCTCCTGGCGAATTCTCTAAAGAGATTTATGTAACGATTCCAGATGCTACTTTATTTGATCCAAGTTCTTTGTACGCTTTGGGTTTTACCATCATGACGGCTGATGCCGCTGGGGTAATATCTACAAGAAAAGGCTTGGTACTTGAAATAGGTGCTAAAAATAGCTATGATGGTGTTTACGCTGTTACTGGTCCAATGGTTGACTTAACAGGATCTCCGTTTACCCAGTGGAACAACCCAACTAGCCCTGGTTTCCCTGCTGATAACGGCGGTGCTTGGGAAGGTCATTTAGTTACTACCGGTGCTACACAGTGTATTCTTGTTGATCAAACAATTTGGGGTAGTTGCGGTCACCCAATGTTAAATGCTGGTGCTAACTCTGGTTTTGGTAGCTATGGCTTGGTGGTTAATTTTAACCCATCAAATGGTGCTGTAGCTAGTATATATAACTACTATGGAGACCCAACAAGGGCTGCAACCAATTTAGGTAACCCTGCTGGTGGTTCCGGTGCTCCAAATTACGCTGCTTCTAACACAAGGGCTGCCACATTGGATCCTAGCGGTGTAAATGCGGTGCAAGGCAATAAAGATATATTGATTAAGTATTTTATGATACAGCCAAGTGTGGTTGCGGCTCCTCCAAATATTCGTGTAACGTTTGATGAGAAGTGGAAATACAAAGGATCTAGATAAGTTATTTAGATTGATATTATTAACAAAGGCTCCCATATTATGGGAGCCTTTGTTTTATATTTGTAAAAAACAACAAAAAATGAGCAATTTACCCGAGCAACCTGGTCAAATAAATATTGAAATATCAGAGGAAGTGTCCGAAGGGGCCTATGCCAACTTGGCCATAATAACCCATAGCCACGCCGAGTTTGTGATAGATTTTGTGAATGTAATGCCCGGCACACCTAAGAGTAAGGTGAAAAGCCGTATTATTTTAACGCCTTTTCATGCCAAACGCTTTATGAAAGCCATGGTAGAAAATGTAAAGAAGTTTGAAACAGCCAATGGCACAATACAGGATATGGAAGCGGTTGAAATACCTTTTAATTTTGGGGGACCCACAGCGCAGGCGTAGTTAGTTTTTAGTTTTTGGTTCTTAGTTGGCGAGTTGACGAGGAGCGTTTTATTACTTATTCTCTCGGGGTTTGAATTTTTGGCCTTTTAAATCAGATTTTCCAAGGTAGCTTATCAGGGCGTTTATCATTTTTTTGATTTCTTCTAAAAG
>JBKJPN010000048.1:0-5862 GCA_046595125.1 Ferruginibacter sp. | reverse complement strand
TCTGCTAATATCGACAGCTTGCAGTTCATCATAAAATTCAATCCCGAAAACAAAGAAAAATTAAATGCTTATCACTCGCTTGCAATGGCTTTAATTTTCAAAGATTTTGATGAATGCCAGGCTATGACAAGAGCCGGGGCAGCGTTGGCAGAAAAATTAAACGACAGCGCTGCATTAAGCAGACTGAAACTAACCACAGGCCTTTCCTGGTATTTTAAAGGATCGTACGACAGTGCAGCTTTTTACTATTACAAAGCGCTTGATTTGGTTAAAAATGCAAGCAACCCTTCGGCAAAAGCAGGTATATTAAATGAACTGGGCAAGCTGTATCGCAAAACAAAAGACCTTGACCGTGCTTTACAAATGTACGACGAGGCTTTTTCAATATACAAAAGCCTGAATGACGAAAACGGAATGGCAACTATCCTGAATGAATCGGGGGTGGTATTTGAATATAAAGAAGATTATGCCGAAGCTATCAAAAGATATAAAAGTTCGCTAGCCATACGTGAAAAAATGAATGACCTAGTAGGTATTGGTTACGCCTACAATTTTTTAGGTGGCGTTTACGCCATACAGAAGAATTTCGCTGAATCAGAGATTAATTTATTAAAGTCGCTCGAAATAAGAAGGCAGTTAAAAGACAGCTTCGCTATTTCTTTGAGCTATTCCGATTTAGGCTATATGTATAAGGAGCAGGGTAAGATTGAAAAAGCCATTGAACAATACAACCAAAGTAATAGCATTGCAGCCACAATTGACTATGCCGAGTTAATGCTCACTAACTACCGGGAGCTAGCTGCTTTGGCAGAAATAAAAGGCAATTTTGCATTATCGCTTGTGTACTATAAAAAGCATGCTCTTTTAAAAGATTCTATATACTCAAGTGACAAGATGAAGCAAATAGAACAGCTCAATGCCAAGTATCAAACAGAAAAAAAAGAACAGCAACTTAAACTGCAAAAGGCGGAAATTACTAAAAAGAATTTTCTGCTTTGGGGGCTTATTGGAGGGTCTTTACTATTGCTGATTGCGGGTTTTGGTTTTTACAGAAAACGCCAGCTCCAAAACAAAATGAATTTGCAATCCGAAGTGATGAAACAGCAGGACCTTGCTACCAAAGCCATTATTAATGCCGAAGAAAATGAACGCAAACGTATTGCCGCCGACCTGCATGATGGCGTGGGACAGATGATGAGCGCCGCAAAAATGAATTTATCGGCTTTTGAAAATGAAATACCATTTAAAGATGAGGCTCAAAAATTATCATACGAACGACTGATAAACCTGGTAGATGAAAGCTGTAAAGAAATCAGAAGCGTAAGCCATCAAATGATGCCCAATGCGCTGTTAAAAAGTGGACTGGCAAGTGCAGTAAAAGAATTTTTAGATAAGATTGACAACCGGATTATAAAAATAAATTTGTATACCGAAGGATTGAAGGAAAGGCTTGACAGTAACACCGAAACGGTTTTATACCGGGTGATACAAGAATGTGTGAACAACGTAATAAAACATTCGGGCGCAAACAATCTGGATATCTCTTTGATAAAAGATGCCGATGGTATTGCGGCAACCATTGAAGATAATGGACGTGGCTTTGACACAACCGACAAACAAAAATTTGAAGGAATTGGATTAAAGAACATCAGCTCAAGGGTAGGTTATTTAAAAGGAACTGTAGATTTTGACAGTTCACCTGGCAGGGGTACGCTGGTAGCCATTCACGTTCCAATTGCTATGTGATAGAAATTTGCTATATTTAATGAGCTTAAATCTGGCATAAAGAACACTCTATGAAACACACAAGAATAATTTTAGGCATAGTTGACGATCACCAAATTGTTATTGATGGTTTAAAATCTTTGTTACATGGTCACGAGCAGTTTGAAGTTGCTATAGAATGTACACAGCCGCTTGATATGATTTCGTTGATTGAAAAAAAAGCGATAGATATTTTATTGACTGATGTAATGATGCCCGGTTTAAATGGTGCTGAATTGTCGAAAGCAGTTCATCAGCAATTTCCCGAAATAAAAATATTGGCGCTATCCATGAGTGGACAAGGCGATTTGGTAAACCAGATGATTGTTGATGCCAATATTGCCGGGTATGTTTTAAAAAATATTGGTAAACAGGAGTTAATAAAAGCATTAGAGAAAATTTCAGCAGGTGGCATCTACTTCAGTGACGAAGTTTTACAGGAAATGACCCGTGCCAGTGAAATGAAAAAAGAAAATGAAGAAGTACATTTAACTGCCAGGGAAGTGGAAATCATTCAGCTTATTGAAAAAGAATTAAGTAATAAGCAAATTGCCGAACAGTTATTCCTTAGTGAACGCACAATTGAAACCCATCGCAAAAATATCTTTCGAAAAACAAGCACCAACAGCGTTATCGGGCTTGTAAAATATGCTTATGAGCATAAGCTCATTTAAAGTATCAGGCTTTACCACTAATAGCTTTAAGTTACTCTCAACTCCTTCTCCAAATTCTCAAGCATATCTTTTGTCATTCCTTCCAAAGTAAATTCTTCTTTCCATCCCCAGTCGTTCCTCGCAACCGCATCATTAATACTTTGCGGCCAGCTATCGGCAATAGGCTGCCGGTAATCGGGTTCATAGCTAATTGAAAAATCGGGAATATGTTTTTTGATTTCGGCAGCGATCTCTTTGGGAGAAAAACTCATGCCCGAAATATTGTAGGATGTACGGATAGAAATTTTTGAGGCATCGGCTTCCATCAGTTCGATGGTTGCTCTTATTGCATCAGGCATATACATCATGGGCAGATAGGTATCCTCCCGTAAAAAACATTCATATTTTTTTTCTTCCAGCGCCTCATGAAAAATTTCAATGGCATAATCGGTTGTACCTCCACCGGGCGCACTTTTATAACTGATCAATCCAGGATAACGTAAACTCCGCACATCAATACCATAACGGTGATTATAATAATTGCACCAAAATTCGCCGGCAAATTTGCTAATGCCGTACACCGTTATTGGTTCAATCACAGTTTGCTGCGGACAGTTTTGCTTGGGTGATGTAGGCCCAAAAACGGCAATGGAAGAGGGCCAGTAAACCTTATGCAGATTTTCTTCCTTCGCAATATCCAGCACATTTAACAGGCTCTGCATATTCAAACTCCAGGCAAGGTTTGGATTTTTTTCGCCGGTAGCAGAAAGGATGGCTGCCAGCAAATAAATTTGGGTAATCCCTTGTCGAATGACCTGCACATGCAGCATTTCTTTGTTCATAACATCCATGCTGACATAGGGGCCGGAGCCTTTAAGTAACTCGTTTTCTTCCCGAAGATCAGAAGCAATCACATTGGCATCACCGTAAATTTTTCTCAGCGCAAGTGTCAATTCAACACCAATCTGGCCCGAAGCGCCAATAACCAATATTCTTTCTTTTATCATAGCAAGTTGTTATTAAGTGTAAATGTAAAATTCAATATCGAATATTGTAACTTTACACGATGGAAAAATATCTCAAGGATTTATTCAGTAAACAAAAGTACAACGAAAATAATTTCTTCCTCATTGCAGGGCCATGCGTGGTAGAGAGTGAAGAAATAGTAATGGATATTGCCGAAAAAGTTTCCGCTATCTGCAAAAAACATGAGATTCCGTACATATTCAAAGCATCCTACCGTAAAGCCAATCGCACAGCTGCCAGTTCATTCACTGGCATTGGAGATGAAGCTGCATTAAAGCTGATAAAAAAAGTGGGCGAACATTTTTCTATACCAACAACAACAGATATACATACTGCAGAAGAAGCAGCCATGGCTGCAGAGTACGTTGATATTTTGCAAATCCCAGCTTTTCTTTGCAGACAAACAGATTTATTGATAGCCGCAGCAAAAACCGGCAAAATTGTAAACGTAAAAAAAGGACAATTCCTCAGTGGCCCCTCCATGAAGTTTGCTGTAGAAAAAATTAAAAATGAAGGCAATGACAAAGTAGGTTTGATTGAAAGAGGCAATACTTTTGGTTATACCGACCTGGTGGTTGACTACCGCAACATTACCTGGATGAAAGAAATTGGAGTACCGGTAATTATGGATTGCACACATGCTTTGCAACAACCCAATCAAACTGCCGGTGTTACAGGTGGAAACCCTGAGCTGATTGAAACCATTGCCAAAGCGGCCATAGCTACCGGCGCCGATGGATTATTTATAGAAACGCATCCCAACCCTGCCGAGGCAAAAAGCGATGGAGCCAATATGCTGAGACTTGATTTGCTGGAAAATTTGTTGGAAAAACTAGTAAGAATAAGAGCCGCAATCAATACTAATTAATAATTGCTGCCTGATTGATATCTTGCTGTTAGCAAAAATAATATTCCTTACTTCTAAATGCTGCAAGTTCCCCCTTCAGGGGGTGGAGGGGGTTACAAATACTTCAACGGATTTCTCCTGCCATTCAAAATATACCTTTTGATATTCATCCAAAACGCAACAAACAGGTACACAATCACCGGCGAGCCAAATGTCATAAACGACATGTAAATAAAATATTTACGGATCGTTGATGTAGCAATTCCCATTTTTTCACCAATGGCTGAGCATACCCCAAACACGTGCCACTCAATAAAACTTTTAAAACGGTTCATGCTGCTAAATTAAATACAATTTATACATAAAACAAAGGCTTTAAAAAATGCCGCATTTTTCGTAAATTTGCAACATGACAATTAGCTAATGCGATAATTAGCTGATTTGCTAATGAATCCGGCACAATCAGCCTTTTTTTTACTCATACCCACATTAGCATATCAGCACATTAGCACATTAGCACATTGATTTATCAGCACATTAGCACATTAAAAAAATTTCCATGGCTTTCGACATTGACATGATTAAAAAGTTGTACAGCAACTTTGGCAGCCGTATTGACGCTGCCCGTAAAGCAACCGGCAAACCGCTTACTTTAACCGAAAAAATTTTATATGCCCACCTTTGGCAGGGAGCAGCTACTGTTGCTTTTGAAAGAGGAAAAGATTACGTGGAATTTGCGCCGGATCGTGTGGCCATGCAGGATGCAACTGCCCAAATGGCTTTATTGCAGTTTATGCAGGCAGGCCGCAAACAGGTTGCTGTTCCATCTACCGTGCATTGCGATCACCTGATACAAGCCGAAGTTGGCGCTGAAGCAGACCTTACAAAAGCAAAAAATCAGAATAAAGAAGTCTACGATTTTCTGGCTTCTGTTTCAGATAAATACGGAATTGGCTTTTGGAAACCCGGCGCAGGTATTATTCACCAGGTTGTACTGGAACAATATGCTTTCCCTGGAGGTATGATGATTGGAACCGATAGTCATACCGTAAATGCAGGCGGACTGGGCATTATAGCCATAGGTGTTGGCGGTGCCGATGCTTGTGATGTAATGGCTGGTTTACCCTGGGAACTTAAATTCCCGAAACTGATTGGTGTAAAATTGACCGGTAAATTAAACGGCTGGACAGCTTCAAAAGATATTATTTTAAAAGTAGCCGGCATCCTTACTGTTAAAGGTGGTACCGGTGCGATACTGGAATATTTTGGTGAAGGTGCTACTTCATTATCATGCACCGGTAAAGGAACCATTTGTAATATGGGTGCCGAGATTGGAGCAACCACTTCCATTTTTGGTTACGATCCTAAAATGGCTGAGTATTTAAAAGGAACTGACAGGGCAGATGTTGCTGAAGCTGCTGATGCTATTGCAGAGCACCTGACTGGTGATGTTGATGTATATGCTAATCCCGAAAAATATTTTGACCAGGTCTGGCGTAAATGGTCCGTTAATATGTGGTTCTAATTCTGATAAATTAATTTCAATAACCTGGTCAAAATATTTTTCGGGAT
>JBKJPN010000233.1:0-3233 GCA_046595125.1 Ferruginibacter sp. | reverse complement strand
AGGATTTTAAGTCCGCTGGTTATAAGTAACCAAACATTAAACGAAGGACTTGACATAATTGAACAAGAATTACAAAAACTAAACAAATAAGAATATATGACACCATTTTCGATTGCAGGAGTGCAAATGCATGTTTCGGCAGCAAGAAGTAACGTAGAGATGATGAAACACAAAATTGAAGTATTGACTTCGGTGTACCCTTGGGTGCAAATGGTTGTGTTTAGTGAGCTTTGTGCTTATGGCCCCTTAACAGTACATGCAATGCCATTTCCAAATAATATTGAAGCAGAGTTTTGTGCGATAGCCAAAAAGCATGGCATCTGGTTAATACCTGGCACTATGTTTCAACGCAGCGAACACAAAATTTACAATACCGCCACAGTAATTAATCCAGAAGGAGAAATTGTTGCACGTTATAATAAAATGTTTCCTTTTTATCCTTATGAAATTGGCGTAACGGGCGGTGATGAATTTTTAATTTTTGATGTGCCTGATATTGGACGTTTTGGTTTATCCATTTGTTATGACATGTGGTTTCCCGAAACATCCAGAACGCTTGCTGTACAAGGCGTTGAAGTAATCCTTCATCCAACTTTAACCGGAACCATAGACCGTGATATTGAATTGGCGATTGTGCAAGCAACTGCTGCAACCAATCAATGTTATGTATTTGATATTAACGGATTAGGTGATGGTGGTACAGGTCGTTCCATTGTTTGCGGGCCAGATGGCAGGGTGATGTACCAAGCAAGTACAGGAGAAGAAATGATACCAATAGAAATTGATTTAGAGAGAGTGCAACGTAGCCGTGAGAATGGAATATTGAGACTGGGCCAGCCACTAAAAAGCTTTAGAGACCGAACGGTAAATTTTGGAATATACCAACATGGAGCAGCAACTCCCTATTTGGATTCTTTAGGCCCATTAATTAAACCTACAAAAATGAACCTGCAACAGATTGCGCAGGTTTTACAAACTCCAGTTCTGGAAACAGATATAACTGAGTAGACATAATCTGCCGGCGTGCCGGTCAATAATTTTTTAACGAAACAAAATATAATGCCGAACAAACAAATAATGAGTTTTACAAGTAATCAATTCTATAATGTGAATCAATACCGGATGAAGGTTTGGTCATTGTTGAAAATACAAACACATGAACTTGCAGTATCAAAAAGTGAAGATGCAGAAACAAAAGCTTCGGTTGATGCAAGTTTAAAAATTTTGAAATCTATTGAGCAGTATTGGGCTTTCCCAGGTCTGGAGGCTGTTGATAATTTGCTTAGTTTATTTAAGCATCACGAATATTTATTGTTATCGAAAGCCATCGCAGATATCAACAGATTGCTGGTAAGTGAGGATTACAGGCATAAACCATCTGCAACGCATCACCTTGGTTTTTTTAACCAGCATAAAGAAGACCAGTCAGAAACAAAAAAATCAAATAAAAAATACTTCGAAGTTTTATTTACAGATAAGTTGTCGGCCAAGGAAGAACAGGAAATGAAAGATAAGTTGGCTGATATAAGGGGAGAGAAGGAGGACTTCGTGTACAACACCATTTTTGCCAAATCATTTCAGGATACCTTGATTGCGTTGTTATTCAATCCGAATATCCAGGCATGTGTGATTAGGTATGGTGTTTTATTTAAGTCAAACAATATTAACAATGTTATAAAGCCTTTCATTGCTCAGGTATTGAATTACAAGTATGATGAAAATTCGGGCAGAACAATTAGTGTATTGCTGGGTGAAGCCATCCGGAAAATAAGGCCGGAACTGGATTTGTATTATGTGACCGATACACCGGTAAGCGGATTGTCGGATAGTGCCTTGCAAAATTTTACTCGGATCTTTTACCGTAAAGAAGATGTACAGGAATTACACCTGAGTATTTTAATGGGTATTAAGGAAAGATTTGCCACGCCTTTTTATACAGCATTGAAAGAATACAGTAAAAAGCCAACTGGCGTTTTTCATGCGATGCCGGTATCCAGAGGAAACTCGGTTTTTAAATCAAACTGGATTGATGACTTTGGAGAATTTTATGGTCGTAATTTATTTTTGGCCGAAACTTCATCTACCACCGGAGGATTGGATTCACTGTTGCAGCCGACCGGTCCGTTAAAGAAAGCGCAGGAACTGGCGTCAAAAGCATTTGGTTCCCGTCATACATTTTTTGCAACCAACGGTACATCTACTTCAAACAAAATTGTTTTACAGGCATTGATTGAGCCGGACGATTTGGTGTTAATCGACAGGGATTGTCACAAATCGCATCACTATGCCATGGTGCTTGGCGGTGCCAATGTTGTTTACCTGGATTCTTATCCACTTGAAAAATATTCCATGTATGGCGCAGTGCCATTAACAACTATCAAAGGGAAATTGCTACAACTGAAAGAGGCTGGCCGTTTGGATAAAGTAAAAATGGTAATACTTACCAACTGTACTTTCGACGGACTGGTTTACAATGTAGAAAAAGTAATGAGCGAATTGCTGGCCATTAAGCCTGACCTTGTTTTTCTGTGGGATGAAGCCTGGTTTGCGTTTGCAGCGTTTACAAATACTTATAAGCAACGCACAGCGATGTTTATTGCTGATAAATTGCTCGAAAAATTTCAAACGCCGGAGTATAAAGCCGAATATAAAAAGCAATATGCTCAGCTTGCAAAAAAACAAACCGGAGAAATTATCGTACCCGGCATGCCCGACCCAGAACAAGTAAAAATCAGAGTTTACTCCACACAATCAACGCACAAAACATTGTCTTCGTTTCGGCAGGGATCCATGATACATGTGTTTGATGAGGAGTTTGAGAAAAAGACCGAAGGTAATTTTCATGAAGCGTATATGACGCATACTTCAACATCGGCGAACTACCAGATATTGGCTTCGTTGGATGTGGGCAGAAGACAAGTAATGTTTGAAGGCTATGAACTGGTGGAGAAAAGTATTGAGATGGCCATGCTCATCAGAGCTAAGATTGCTGATCATCCAAAATTGAGTAAATATTTTTCGGTACTTACAATTAAAGATTTGATACCAGATGAATATAGGGTTTCGGGACAGGAAGAGTATTACCACAAAGAAACCGGCTGGAAGCGTTTGGAAAATGCCTGGGAGCAGGATGAATTTGTATTAGATCCCACCAAGATAAATTTACACATTGGTAAAACTGGTGTTGATGGTGATACTTTCAAGAATAAATTTTTGATGGATCAGTTTAGCAT
>JBKJPN010000211.1:0-9413 GCA_046595125.1 Ferruginibacter sp. | reverse complement strand
CGGTTGTTGAAATACAAACTAGAAAGTGTGTCTTGATATTTCATGCGCTCAGCGCCTTGAGGCATTCCTATCAATACATTGTTGAGCGAATTGATGGCCAGTTGCAGGTCGTCGAGCTTAAGCGCCTGCTCATACAAGGCGAAATAATGTTTTTTAAGACTCTCATTTACAGAGCCTTGGGCCGTAGCGGCTATGGATACAAAAAGCAGCAGCGCCGGCATGATCATTTTTTTCATATTGTTCATTTATTTTAGATGCCAAATATAATTAATCTCAAACAAGCACCATAATGCAAAAAGAAGTAATTACTTTGTAATACATGAAAAATCAGCTGATTATAGTTTTACTGGTGCTGCTTGCCTGGCCAGTTTTTGCCCAACAAGCAGATAGCTCCATTTTGGTTGGCAGTAAAATCATCACCTTAAGCGAATTGGTTGTTAACAATAAACTGAACGTACCCGCATTTATAGAACGCATAAAAAACGATACTTCTTTTTACAAAGCCTTTCGCAACCTACATATCATCGGCTTTACTGCCATTAATGATATACGTATGAACAATAGCGATGGCACACCAAAAGCTACCCTGCGCAGCAAAACAAAACAAATACGGGCTAACAATTGCCGTACCATGCAAACACTGGAAGAAACGGTTACTGGCGATATGTACGACGATAATCACCAGTTTAATTATTACACCGCCCATATGTATGCTTCGCTTTTTTTTACCAAAGACAGTGCCTGCGGCGAGGATAATATTGTTACTGGCCGTGAGTTTAGCACCAAAGGCAAAAAAGGTTTGGAGAAAAATAAGGAGCAATTGAAAATGCTTTTTTTTAACCCTGGTAAACGAATAAGCGACCTGCCTTTCATCAGCAATAAAACTGCCATTTACGATGATGACATGGCCGACAAATACGACATGAACATTGATGCTGTGCTGTACAACAATAAAAGCTGCCTTGTTTTTACTCAAAAAGTAAAGCCCCAAAGCCGCGATGGCGTTGTGATTGACGAGATGACAACCTGGTTTGATGACCAAACATTTGAAGTGGTTGCCCGTAACTATTCGCTCAGCTATGGTGCTGGCGTGTACGATTTTAAAGTGACGATGGAAGTGACGATGACAAAGTTTGGCGAGTACCTTGTCCCCTCATTGATACGCTATGTTGGTAACTGGAAAGCTATTTTTAAAGATCGTGAACGGGGCATATTTACTGCAACCCTTTTCGATTTTAATTAATTGCTTTTCCATTTTATTAACTTTTAGATACGTAATTTTAAAGCATGAAAATTTTCCTTAAAAAAATATTACTTTTTATATTAACGATTACCTGTTTCAGTTCGTTTGCCCAAACCAACAACCGCGACTTTAGTGCTGTTGATGCCTATGTAAAAAGCCTAGGCCCATTAGACAGCATGAGTATGGGCACCATCAACAACGTGGTGAGCAATAAGTTTACCGACAAAATTGATAAGGCCCGTGCCATTTACTACTGGGTGGCGCACAATATTACCTACGATGTAAAAGCAACCCGCACCAATAATGTTTCAAAAAATTTGCCTGCCGAAGTTTTGCTCAGCCGAAAAGCCGTGGGCATTGGGTTTGCAAGTTTGTTCCAAGATATGTGCAGCAGCGCCGATATACGCTGCCTTACCGTAGATGGTTTTGTAAAAAACAAGACCGAAGAAATTGGCGAAAAAGATATGGATATAAACCATAGCTGGGCAGTGGTGCAACTGGGCGAAAGCCCCGAAGATTGGTTTTACGTGGACCCTGCTTTTGGCAGCGGCTACTTTGATGACGACATGAAAGAATTTACAACTGCATACACCGATGCTTATTTTTTTACTGAAAAAGAGACCTTTAACATGCAGCACTATCCCGATAATACCGCCTGGAAACTGGGCAGTGGCCCCCGGAATAAAAAAGATTTTTTTGAACTGCCCATCATTAAAGTGGCAGCCATGGAATTTGCTATTAAAAAATGTAGTCCAGCCGACGGGCATTTAAATGTAAAAGCGAATAAGGGTGTAAAATTCAGTTTTACATTTACTAAAATGGGCGAAATAAATAAAGTGGAATTGGCATCGGGAGAAAAAAAGAAATACAAGATTGAAGAAATACAATATTCCAACTCGGGCAGTTCGCTAAGCTTTACGTATAAGTTTGAGGATGCAAATTCTTTCCCTGTTACCATTTTTGTGAATGGAAAGGAATTGGTTCGGTATTATGTTGATGTGGAATAATTTTTATTAACGATTTAGTTATGAAAATTATAAATCAATTTAAATCCAAGTTGTAAATCAGGAAAACTTCCATCCTGCCAGTGGGTGTTAAATAATCTGCTTCCAAAAAAACTCCGGTCAAAAACGCCACCAGACGGAAGGTCTCTTATAGCAAATTCCTTGTTACGCACCCCTATTCCGGCATAAATATCAAAGCCCAGTTTATAATTTTTATTGAAATAAATTCTGAATCCTGCTTTGGCCGTACCACCCAATACATCTTTAATAATTTTATAGCCTTCATAGGAAGTATAAACCAGGTTGCCATTATGATCCAGCACATTGATGCCATCGTACCGGTGGTAGGTAACATGTTTATACAACCCGTTAATACTGATAAATAAACCTTTTTGTATGTCGTGAGTTTTAAAATAATACCTGATTTCGGGCCTTAGTTCATATCCCGTTTGGGTGTTTGTAGCTCCGTTATCATCTGCAAAAACGGTGTTGGTAGTACTATAAAAAATAATTCCAAAATCGGATAGTAGACTCATTTTTTTACCAAGCTTAACAGCAATACCGGGTGTAAAACCGGCATCGGGCTCAAGAAAAGAAAGCGGATTTACCGACACAGCAATATCATTTTTTTGTGCAACTCCCGCTAGGGAAAGCATACCAAAAATCAACAGAAAAACAGACGTTTTGCAGCAGGTCATTTTCATACAAACAGATTAGGGTACTTAATTTTTTACAGTAGCAATCAACACAGGACTAAACAGGTTGGAAATATCTATAAACGATACACCGCCCTTTATATAACAAACCAGCATATTACCCTGTACAATCACATCATAATAGGTTTCACTATTGGTAAACAACCTGCGCTCTACAGGCTGGTAAGTATTTTTTATGTTGAAGATTCTTATGCCGGTTTGGGCCTCACATACATAAAGGGCAGAGTCTTTTAGCCCCAACCCGTAAGGGTTTTGCAGGTTTACACTCCTTACATTTATTGGCTGGCTGATGTTTTTAATGTTAAACACGTTTAAAACACCGCCGGGAAAATTTACATTGCGAACGGTTGAGTACGCTACCGAATCTACGGCCACAATCGGGTCACGTCCTCTTACAAAATAAGCAACCTGCGAAACAAAAGTTGGATTCTCTGGATTGCTGATACTGTAGATATACATAGCAGAGCTGCTGCCAATAAATAACTTATCCTGATAAGGAAAAATCGTTTCTATTGCAAAGCCAACATTGGCCGAAGCCTTAAAAACGGGCGTAGCCGGTGCGGCAATGCTGTAGGTTTTTAAACTGCTATTATCTACCATATACAAATAATTGCCCACCGTAATAAAACGCGTTAATGAGCCATTGGCCGAATTGGAGGAACTGCTTGCTGAAGCTGCTGAATCAGAAGATTTTGTGCAGCTCGTGGCAATCATCAGCGTTACAAATAAAAAACTGTACACTATAATTCTCATGGCCTTTTGCATTTAGGGTTATTAACTTGTTTCAACTCCCAGGCTATTACCAATCCTTTGCTGGCATCGGGGCACTCAAAAAAAGCGCCTGCAACTGATGGATACTGAATAGACAAATCTGGAAACGCATTTGCTATTCGTGCTGTTACGGCTATGTTGGATGGATTGTTTAAATCGATGACCACTAAATCGGCCATATTATTGGTGTAGATATAGTTGCCTTTTAGCGTAAGCTCTCTGCATAGCGGCACTTTAATAAAGCCAATTTTCACCGGACTGGCAGGATTTGCATAGTTTATAATGTGGATGCCTTTGTCTTCTTCCACCTGAAAAACATAGTTACCCAGCGTAGCAATTTTACCGCCATTTACAATTGGCTGAGGCGGCATTTGAGTAATTTTTTCGGCTTCGGTTTTTGATAAATACACAGGAGTATATGCGCTTACGGTACCAATATCGGCTGGTTTGCCTTTGCAGCCTATTAATAAACCTATGGCAAACAAGGGAACAAGAAGTTGTCTCATATTTTGCAATTATAATTGAAAGAGTAAATATAGATTGTATATGCTGCCTCTTAGCAATATTATATTTAATAATCCCTCTTAGAGAAGCGACAATTTGGGTGTGATTAAGAACCAAAAACAGCAATGCCTTGGCTTCAATATTCTAAAATACCGCACATACGGCGTTTGTTTAAGTCGTAATTCATAAATATTGGTCCAACAGACCTATTTCAGCATCTTGATACCCATAAAAAAAGCTCCAATTTTCATTGAAGCTTTTTATAAAATTTATGCCCTTTGTTTTGCAGGGGCTTTTTTCTTCGATTTTTTTAGAGCCGAGGTAATGTCTTTACTTAGATTCTCGAATGTAGGCTTGCCGCTTACTATTTCGCCATTTACAAAGAAAGTCGGCACATCCCGTACGCCCCTTTCAATACCTTCATTCAGGTCGTTACGCACCTGCCAGCCATAGGTTGAGTTAATCAACTCATCCAAAAAATGTTTGTTACTGATACCTGCTTCTCTTGAGTACAGCTTTAAGCTAGTAGTACCTAACTGGCGGCGATTATCAAACAAGATATTGTGCATTTCCCAAAACTTTCCCACCTGCGATGCTGCTACTGCTGCCTCGCCAGCTTTCATACTGCGTTGGTGAATTCTTGTCATTGGAAAATGACGAAACTGAAACCTGATTTTACCATCAAACTCTTCGAGTAATTTTTTAACTACTTCATTTGCTTTTGCGCAATCTTCACTTTCATACTCACCAAACTCCATCAGGGTTACCGTTGCATCGGGGTTGCCCACAAAAACATCCTGCGGAGGGATGATTTCTACCACTTCTTTAACTTTCATTGCCATAGTATTTCGCTTTTTATCTGTTGTACTTAAACAACTGTTGTTAATGTATTGTTCTGTTTACTTCTTCTCTTTTTTAATTTTTTCAGCCACTGCTTCGTTTCTAAAAACCACCATTCCGTCAAATACATCTACCAGTACGGGCCTTGTCTTATCAATATCGGCAGCCAGAATGCGCTTGCTCAATTGATTTACAATTTCCTTTTGTATTAAACGTTTCAGGGGTCTTGCGCCAAACTGCGGATCGTATCCGTTTTCGGCTAAAAATTCCAGCACATAATCGCTGAACTGTAAGTTGATGCCGTTTTGTGCAACTAATTGCACCAAACTATCCAACTGCATTTTGATGATGCCCTTTATTTCAGTCTTCATTAAAGGCTGAAACATAATCACTTCATCAATACGGTTTAAGAATTCGGGCCTGATGGTCTGCCGCAATAAGCCCATTACTTCAATTTTGGTCTTCTGCACCACATCTTCCTTGTTCTCCTCAGTTACATTTTCAAAATTATCCTGAATAATATGGCTACCCATATTAGAAGTCATAATGATGATCGTATTTTTAAAATTGACTATACGACCCTTGTTATCAGTAAGCCTTCCGTCGTCTAATACCTGCAAAAGTACGTTAAAAACGTCAGGATGCGCCTTTTCAATTTCATCAAGCAGTACAACACTGTACGGTTTGCGCCTTACGGCCTCTGTTAACTGGCCTCCTTCGTCATATCCAACATAGCCGGGAGGAGCGCCAATAAGCCTGCTCACAGCGTGTTTCTCCTGATATTCGCTCATATCTATACGGGTCATCATACTGTCGTCGTCAAAGAGATACTCCGCCAAGGCTTTGGCCAATTCGGTCTTACCAACCCCCGTAGTACCCAGAAAAATGAAGGATCCAATGGGTTTTTTAGGGTCTTGGAGGCCTGCTCGACTGCGGCGGATAGCATCAGAAACAGCTTCAATAGCCTCTTCCTGCCCAACTACCCTTTTGTGCAGTTCTTCCTCTAAATGCAGCAGTTTTTCCCTTTCGCTCTGCATCATCCTCATAACGGGGATGCCGGTGGCTTTCGCCACGTTTTCAGCAATATCCTCCGCATCAACTTCCTCTTTAACCATGCGTTTTTCGGTGCTTTCGCTAAGCTGAGTCGTATAATCTTCTATAATTTTCTCCTGTTCCTGCACTTTGCCGTAACGTATTTCGGCTACTTTGCCGTAATCTCCTTCTCTTTCGGCCTTATCTGCCGCCAATTTCAGATTTTCAATTTCGGCCTTGGCATTCTGTATTTTCTCTACAATTTCCTTTTCTTGCTGCCATTTGGCCTTAAATGTGTCTCTTTCTACCGATAAATTGGATATTTCAGTATTCAACTGCCTTAACTTCTGCTCGTCATTTTCTCTTTTGATGGCTTCCCGTTCAATTTCCAACTGGCGAATCTTCCTTTCAAGTTCATCCAACTCTTCGGGCATGCTATTCATTTCTAGGCGGAGTTTGGCTGCACTTTCATCAATCAAGTCGATTGCTTTATCGGGCAGAAAACGATCGGTTATATATCGGTTCGATAATTCAACCGCCGCAATAATGGCTTCGTCTTTTATTAATACATGATGATAGGTTTCGTAGCGGTCTTTTAAACCCCGCAAAATAGAAACCGCATCTTCCACTGAGGGTTCATTTATCATTACTTTTTGAAAACGGCGTTCGAGCGCCTTATCCTTTTCAAAGAATTTTTGATACTCACTTAGCGTTGTTGCGCCAATAGCTCTCAACTCTCCCCTTGCCAACGCAGGCTTTAAAATATTGGCAGCATCCATGGCGCCATCGCCACCGCCTGCACCAACCAACGTGTGTATTTCATCAATGAACAAAATAATTTGCCCATCGCTGGTACTAACTTCTTTTACTACTGATTTTAGGCGCTCTTCAAACTCACCTTTGTATTTAGCGCCGGCTATTAACTGCCCCATATCCAAGGCATAAATAATTTTTGATTTTAAATTTTCTGGCACATCGCCATTTACAATTCGCATGGCCAAACCCTCTGCTATGGCGGTTTTACCAACGCCTGGTTCACCCACCAAAATAGGATTGTTTTTACTTCTGCGTGATAAAATGTGCAGCGTTCTGCGTATTTCTTCATCCCTGCCAATAACTGGATCAAGCTTGCCTGCACGGGCCATTTCAATTAAATTCTTAGCGTATTTATTCAACGCATTAAACTGCGTTTCGCCTGTTTGAGAAGAAACGGTAGAGCCTTTTTTCAGGTCTTTGATAGCAGCGATCAAACCCTTTTCCGTAAGTCCTGCATCTTTTAATAATTTAGAAGTACTATCGCTGCCTTGCAGAATGGCAAGTACTAAATGCTCCACACTTACAAATTCATCATTGAAGGTTTTTAGGGTTGCAGTTGCTTTCAGCAACACGTTATTTGCCTCTCGGCCCAAGGCTTGCGCCGGTTCGCCGCTGGTAACTTTGGGTAGCTTGGCAATAGCTGCATCCAGTTTTTCATCAACATAATTAACGTTAACGTTGTTCTTCTTCAGCAAATATTCTACCGGCGAATCTTTGTCATTCATCATTGCTTTTAATATATGCTCGGTTTCTATATTACTGTTACCAGCAGTATAAGCAAGTTGCTGTGCCTGTTGTAGTATTTCCTGCGACTTTATAGTTAAATTTTGTAAACTCATGGTATCTTATTTACGACTTGTTGCTCAAATCTCAATCCAACTAAAAAACTACGCTATTATGGCATAAACAGCCAATCTGTTCTGCCGCAAAAGCAGCCGCTGTAAAGTTTAGCTGCTATTGTTGCATGTTTATACGGTTGCGTTAATAAATTAAACAGAAATGATTAACCTGCTTATTGTAATTTTGCCTCAATCATTTTACGTAATTGATGAAAAAGCTAATTGTATTTGTATTTTTTTGCGTTTTAACCGTTTCTGTTTTTGCACAGAAAAAAAGCAAACTATTCTCGGGCATGTATATTCAATGGGGATACAACACGGAGTGGTACACTAAGAGTAATATCCGTGTTATTATGCCCGGCGGTACCGATTTTACATTGCATAATGCCAAAGCACATGATAGGCCCGATTTGGATGCCATTTACAAAAAGCCACTGGATGTTTCCATACCACAGTACAATTATCGCCTTGGTTTTTATCTAAATAAAAAACATTCAAGGGCACTGGAGATAAATTTTGATCATGCAAAGTATATTGTAACCGATGGACAAAGGGTAAGGGTATCCGGCACTATTGATGGCAAGCGTGTTGACGGTGACAGTACCTTAAACCCTGCTACCTTTTTGCATTTTGAACATACCGACGGAGCAAACTGGTTGCACATAAACTATGTACAGCAGCAAACGTTGTTGATGAAGAAAAAGAAGAATACGCCGTTACTAACCTTCATCTGGAAGGCAGGTGCTGGCATTAATATTCCCCGTTCGGATTTTACATGGAAGGGCGACAGACTTAATAATAATTTTCATGTGGCCGGTTACAATTTTGGTGCTGAGGCAGGTGTACGTTTTTATCCATTAAAAAAGTTTTTTCTGGAGTTTACCGGCAAAACAGGCTATGTAAGGTATATGAACGCGTTGTGCAACAGTAATGAAATAAAAGGCATTCGGGTGCGGCACGGCTTTGGTTATTTTGAAATGATTGGCCTGATTGGTTACGATATAAATTTTTAAACCAGCTTATTAATGGTATAGCCCTGCATTTATAAGCAGGGCTTTTGTATTTTTATGCAAAGCATATTTCATGTCGCAACGCACAAAACAAAAACTTGCACCGGTTAACGTTTTTTATAAACGGCTCTGGAGAAATGCATTTTTTGGAATCTTCATCATGATTGTTTGTTTATTCATTGGCGTGCTGGGTTATAAATTAACCATACCACAATTGGATTGGTATGACAGTCTACTGAATGCATCCATGATACTAAGTGGCATGGGCCCCATGATTGACCCATCAATTAATTTGACAAAATCGGCAAAAGTATTTGCATCTATGTATGCCTTGTTCAGCGGTGTTGCATTTATTAGTACCATTGGTATTTTAATAGCACCCATTGCTCACCGCTTTTTTCATAAACTGCATATTGAAGATGCTGATACAGACGAATGAGTGTTGTTGAAAAACATACAACCCTCATTAAAACTTTAGCTACCAACCATGGTTTCAACTACTGTGGCATTGCTAAAGCACAGGTTTTAACAGACGATGCCATAAGGCTGGAAAGCTGGCTCCACAAGGGTATGCACGGCAGCATGCAATATATGGAGAATTATTTTGACCTGCGGATTGACCCTTCAAAATTGGTGCC
>JBKJPN010000201.1:0-3174 GCA_046595125.1 Ferruginibacter sp. | reverse complement strand
TATCAGCCGTAAACTGCGGCGCAGCCGCATGACCGCCATTGCTCTTTATACTGATATAAATTTCATCGGCACTGGCCATAACCATTCCGTTTCTAAAACTCAGTTTTCCAACTTCCAGTCCTGGGTGTACATGTAAAGCGAATATTTTATCAGGCTTTGGATTTTCTAAAACGCCTTCTTTTATCAATAAGCTTGCACCACCTGGGTTTTTCTCTTCCCCAGGTTGAAAAATCAGTTTAACCGTCCCCTCCCACTCATCTTTCAGCTCATTTAAAATTTTTGCAGCGCCCAGCAAGCAGGTAGTGTGTACATCATGTCCACAGGCATGCATTACGCCATCATTTTTCGATTTGTAAGGCACATCATTCTCCTCCAGAATGGGTAAAGCATCCATATCAGCACGCAATGCAGTAATTCTTTTGTCTGAATTTTTCCCTTTTATCAAACCCACTACGCCTGTTGTGGCTTTCACTTCAAAAGGAATTCCAAATTCAGTCAATTTTTTTTGCACAAATACTGAGGTTTCAAATTCTTGGTAACTCAGCTCTGGATTGCTATGGAGCTGACGGCGTACCTCTATAAATTCGGGAGCATATTTTTTTGCTAGTTGTTGAATGCGTTCTTTCATCATTAAATAAATATAACCTTAAAGTATCAAAATAAAAAAGAGTTTCGGGGCAGAAACTCTTTATGAAACAAAATTTAAAATTCCTGTTCTTTAATTTTATCAGGTTTTAGTTCAATGGTATCGGGTATTACATATATACCGCCGGTAACCACACCACCTTTAATAATCATATCCTTGTATTTTTCTGCGTCTTTCTTATCTTCAAAATCGCCAAACTTCATTTTAATAAATGGCGATTGATAGGTCATAATCACTTTTTCATCGGGAAAATTTTGCAACAGGTATGCTCTTACTTTTAATGCATAATCTCTATCATTGCTTTTTAACACAAACAGGCGATAACCTTTGGTGAATCTGCTTGAGCGCATATTCATTTCAGCCTCTGCCTTTGCCAAAATATCCAGCCGTGGGTCTTTATTTACGGTAACCTTGGTAATTAAAGCCGTATCCATAAATGAAGTTTGGGCATAGAGTCCGGCCGAAGCCAACATAACAACAATAACTATAATACTCTTTTTCATATTCCTTTTTTTACAAAAACCGTTCCATCAATTTTGCTGCAATGCTTCCTGTATTAACCGTAAACCGTTGTTACAGCTTAAACGGTTGGCGCCAGCATTTATCAACGTAGAGGCAAATTTAAAATTTATTATCCCACCGGCCCACTTAATTTGCACGGCATCTGCAAGGTGTTTTCTAATTAGTCGAATACGTTCTGTTGCGTTTTCATCTTCCTCAAAACCAGTACCTACTTTAACATAATCAACAGCAGCAGCTCCGTAAATATCGCAAGCCGTCACAATTTCTTCATCAGTCATTAAAGCAGTTTCCAATACTACGGTTATCTTCCTGCTCTTTCCACGAACAATCGGCAACATTGTATTTATTTCATGGGCCAGGTATTGCCAGTCATTGTTTTTTATTGCCAACGTATTTACAACCATCTCAACTTCATCAGCTCCATCAATTACCGCTAAAACAATCTCAGCTACTTTGGCTTCGGTGGCATTGTATCCCAAAGGGTAACCAATGACTGTAGATATTTTCACTGTAGAACCCGCTGTTAACTCTTTAGCTTTTTTTACGAATAATGGCGGCACACATAGGATTGTTAATTTATATACTATCGATTCTTTACAAACTGCTTCTATTTGAGCCAATGTTGTGTTGGACCGCAATAACGTAAGCTCTATATATTTTTCTAAATTCATCGTTCACATTAAGAATTGTAAAAATACGGAATACCGAAAACTTTATTACATAAGTGGCGATAATTACCATTAATCATTTGTTATATTTAGCGTTTAATTACAAAAACCAAAACTAAACTGCATGCAGAAATTTAAATTTTTGTTGATAGTGCTTATTCTAATTTCAAGTGCTAATCAGCTAATCAACGCACAGGCAACCTATCCGGTTAACGATGTTGCCAACCCAAAAGACGGCTGTTATGCCTTTACAAACGCTACAATTATAAAAGATGCCCAAACAACTTTACAAAATGCAACGCTGGTTATCCGGCAGGGGAAAATTGAATCGGCAGGAAATAATGTTGCGGTTCCAAAAGATGCAGTAATTATTGACTGCAAGGGTAAATATATTTACCCGGCCTTTATTGATATCTATAGTGATTATGGAATTCCGGCTGCTGAAAGGCAGGCGGGTGCAGGTGGTGCTGCCGCTTTTTTCAGAACACAGCAAATGACTTCAAATACAAAAGGTGCTTATGGCTGGAACCAGTCTATCAAAAGCGAAACAGAAGCGTATAAAATTTTTAGTGCGGATGACGGCAAAGCAAAAGCGTTAAGGGACTTGGGTTTCGGCTCGGTACTTACACATCAAAAAGATGGTATTGCAAGAGGAACCGGTGCTTTTGTTACACTGGCAAACCAGGCAGATAATTTTGTATTGATAAAAGATAAAGCATCTGCACATTATTCTTTTAACCGTGGTACATCAGCCCAAAGCTATCCCAGTTCGATGATGGGTATGATTGCGTTGTTGCGTCAGACTTATCTGGATGCTCAATGGTATAAAACCAATCCAACATCAGAAGGTGTAAACCTTTCTTTGAAAAGCTGGAACGATAACCAGGGCCTACCGCAAATATTTGAGGCCAATGACAAGTGGAATGATTTACGTGCCGATAAAATTGGCGATGAATTTGGCGTACAATATATTATTAAAGGTGGTGGTAACGAATACCAGCGTATGAAAGAAATGGCCGAAACAAAAGCTTCTTTCATTTTATCATTAAACTATCCTGCAGCGATGGATGTAGATGATCCAAACGATTTACGTTTTGTGGGACTCGATGATTTAAAGCACTGGGAACTTGCCCCCGGCAATGCAGCTGCTTTTGAAAAAGCAGGTATCAATTTTTGTTTAACAACTGCCGACTTAACCAATGTTTCAGAGTTTATGGCAAATTTGCGCAAAGCGATTGAATACGGACTAACAGAAACCAAAGCATTGGAAGCATTAACTAAAACTCCTGCTGGTTTGTTGGGTTTATATGACAAGATTGGCAGTCTGGATGCCGGAAA
>JBKJPN010000187.1:0-5957 GCA_046595125.1 Ferruginibacter sp. | reverse complement strand
CTTTAATGTTTATTGAGTCCTTGCCTTTAGGGGTTAGAGGCAAAGGTTTTCAGGGTGAAAGTTTTTTTACTACGCCCAATCCTAAAGTGGGCGCCGTGTTCACTTATTATTTAAAGGATGATATTAAAACCATCAAAGAAATAAGGCGAGAATTAGAAAAGGAAAAGATTAAGAAAGGAGAAGCGCCTTATTATCCATCGATAGATTCATTACGTTTAGAAGATGAACAACCTTCTCCTCATTTATTATTTACAGTGATGGACGAAGATGGCAATGTAGTGCGCCGCATTAAAGCCCCTGCAAAAAAAGGCATGAACCGTATTGTTTGGGATTTCCGCTATGCACCTTTTGGTCCGGTCGATCTCAGTACTTTTGATGAATCTTTTGTTTTCAGTTCAAAAGACCAGGGTTATCTAGCTTTACCAGGAAATTATAAGGTTTCGTTGAGTAAATTCGAAGACGGACATTACAGCGAACTGGTTGCTGCAGTGCCTTTTAAAACGGCTGCATTAAATAACGCAACGCTGCCTGCAACAGATAAAAAAGCGTTGGAAGAATTTGGTAAGAGAGTGGGAGAGTTGCGAAGAGTATCTGCTGCCACTGAAGAATATCGGCAGGAACTGGTAAATAAACTCAAGTATATTAAACAGGCAATTATTGAAACTGCCAAACTGCCAACAGATATTTCTAAAACCGTTTATACTCTAGAAAAAAGGCTGACCGATGTAAATACAAAACTAAACGGCGATGCAACTGTTTCCCGGAGAGAGTTTGAAACAGTGCCTTCCATCAATGGCCGAATAGGTTCAATTGCCGGCGCTTTGTGGTCAACAACTGCGGCACCAACAACTACATTCATGAATTCTTTAAGCGTTGCTGAAAAACAATTTACTCCGGTTTACAACGAAATAAAAGCGATTGGTTTAGCCATTACTAATATTGAATTGGAACTGGAAAAAAATAAAGCGCCATACACACCGGGCCGCTTGCCGGTATGGAATGGTAATTAAGAACTGATGGGTGTTCATATTGAACCACATAGGCACTGCTTTTATGCCTATGTGGTTTTCTTATGTGAACTATCTCCTATGTGCTTCAGTTTTAACAGCACAAAAATAATTTGGTTAAACTAAATTAATTAGTATATTTGTGCTAATCAAATTAGTTCATCATGTCTATAGCAGGTCAAAACCTTAAATATCTTCGCAAACTCCGTGGTTGGACACAGGAGGAATTTGCCAATAAATTAGGCATCAAACGCTCTTTAATAGGAGCTTATGAAGAAGAACGTGCCGACCCAAGACTTGAAGTTTTGGAAATATTGGCTGATATGTTTAAACTTTCGCTTGATGAACTTTTGTTGAAAGACTTAAGCATCACTTCCGATAATTACTTAGCCAAGCGCCGCCAGCAAAAAATGATGACGGTCGACAGAAATGTAATTCATTTTGTACCAGTTAAGGCCGCGGCAGGTTATTTAGCCAGCTATGCCGATACAGAGTTTATTGATGAACTGAATACTTTCACCCTGCCTATGTTATCTGGCGGTAATTACCGTGCTTTTGAAATCATCGGCGATAGTATGATGCCAACTCCCAGCGGCAGTATTATTGTAGGGGAGAAGATTGATAATCCTTCCGATATAAAGACCAGTCAGGCATATATAGTAGTAAGCCGCAATGAAGGGATTGTATATAAGCGTGTTGAAAAAGATGGCCGCAGTAAGAATAAGATAACTTTAGTGAGCGATAATCCGCAATACCAGCCTTACCAGGTAAATGCTGAGGATATTATGGAATTATGGCAAGCTCAAATGGTTATCAGCAAAGTAAGCAGTCAACAGCGCTGGGATGTGAACTCACTGGCCAGTATGGTGAATAACTTGCAGACTCAAGTGAGTACTTTAAAGAAGAAAATGAACTAGGATTCTTTACAAAAACATAACTTAGCGCACAACCAGATACATCGATTAATAATTAAAAAACACAGTTATGATTAAGCTTCAGATCATCGGCAATCTTGGGAAAGATTGTATCGTAAAAGAGATTAACGGTAAACACGTTATCAACTTCAGCGTTGCTCATACAGAGCGTTTCAAAGATGCACAGGGCACACAAAAAGAAAGAACCACTTGGGTGGAATGTGCTTACTGGACTGACAGGACAGCCATTGCACCTTACCTTACAAAAGGAACATCGGTTTACGCCGAGGGTTCGCCAGAGGCAGATTCGTATACCAATAAGGAAGGGCAAGCGGCTGCAACACTTCGCATGCGGGTGCAAAACATTCAATTGCTTGGCAGTAACAAAGACGGACAAGGCTCAAACCAGGGTAATGTTAGCAATGCCGGTATGAGTGCCGCCCCAGTTATTAAGACAGAATCAGCTAATAGCGCTGCGCCAGTTGATGATTTACCATTTTAATTTTTTGTTTCCCACAAAGACCCAAAGGCCACAAAGAAATACTTTGTGTTCTTCCTGTCTTTGTGGGATTTGTTTTCTTTTTATAGCCTGTAAATGCCATGGGAGTTTTTAGTTTCCATAATATTTTTGATAAAGTTTTATCTTGTGCAAAACGATTTGCATGAAATATAAATTAACAGTACTCGTTTCTTTTTCCCTTCTTATCTCTATTAACCTCATAGCCCAAAGAAAATATTCCGTATATGTCGATCCTTTTATAGGCACCGGCGGACATGGACATACCTATCCCGGTGCGGTGTTACCACATGGCATGGTGCAACTAAGCCCAGATACCCGGCTCGATGGCTGGGATGGCTGTGGCGGTTATCATTATTCTGATAGTTTTATTTACGGATTCAGCCATACGCATTTGAGTGGTACTGGGGTAAGTGATTACGGCGATATTCTGTTAATGCCAATGACTGGAAAACCATCTCCTGATAATAAACTGTATGGTTCAAAGTTTTCGCACGTGAACGAAAAAGCCTCGCCTGGTTATTATGCGGTTAAACTGGATGATGAAAATATTTCTGTGGAATTAACAGCTACAGAAAGGGTGGGGTTCCATAAATATAAATTTCGAGGTTCAGAAGAGAACAACATAATAGTTGATTTAAAACACCGGGACGAGGTGATTGAGTCTTCTATAAAAGTAATTGACTTGCAAACGGTTGTAGGTCTGCGCCGCAGCAAGGCATGGGCCGATAATCAGTACGTTTATTTTGTAATCAAATTCTCTAAACCCTTTGTAAGTACTGGTTTTTGGCTCGATGATAAGCTGCAGCCATCGGGTAATAAGGATTTTAAAGATGCAAAGAACCTGAAAGCATTTTTTAAGTTTGAGGATAATGTAGTGATGGCCAAAGTTGCTATTTCGGCAGTAAGTGTAGATGGGGCTATAAGAAATCTTGAAGCTGAAATTCCCGAATGGAATTTTGATGAAGTAAGAGAAAAGGCACAAAAAAAATGGGATAGTGAACTTGGCAGAATCGATGTGGAAAGCAAAGACGAACCTAAATTGCGTACCTTTTATACCGCCTTATACCATACGGCCATAGTACCCAATATTAATCAAGATGTTGATGGACAATACCGCGGAAGAGACAATCAAATTCATAAGGCAGAAGGCTTTACCAATTATTCTGTTTTTTCACTGTGGGATACGTATAGGGGAGCACATCCATTATACACTATTATAGACCAGAAAAGAACATTGGATTATATCAAATCCTTTCTGGCACAGTATCAGCAGGGCGGTCGTTTACCGGTATGGGAGCTCAGCGGTTGCGAAACCGATTGTATGATTGGTTATCATAGCGTGTCGGTAATGGTGGATGCGTACATGAAAGGCATCAACCAGTTTGATACAAAGCTGGCTTTGGAAGCTATGAAGAAAAGTGCAACTTGGAATCATCTGGGTTTACCTGCGTTAATGGATCATGGCGTGTTGGAAATGGACGACGAACATGAAAGCGTAAGTAAAACACTGGAGTATGCTTATGATGATTGGTGTATTGCACAGTTTGCAAAAAAATTGGGTAATGAAGACGACTATGAATACTATATAAAAAGAGCACAAGCATATAAAAACCTATTAAATCTGCAGACAGGTTTTATGCGGCCACGTAAAAACGGTAACTGGATTTCTCCTTTTGATCCACGTGAAGTGAATAATAATTTTACGGAAGCAAATAGCTGGCAGTATTCTTTTTATATGCCGCAGGATGTATTTGGATATACCGAAATGATTGGTGGAAGAAAGAATCTGGAGTTGAAACTAGATGCCTTGTTTACAGAAAACTCGAAAACAACGGGAAGGAACCAAAGCGATATTACAGGTTTGATTGGGCAGTATGCACATGGTAACGAACCCAGCCATCATATTGCATACCTGTACAATTTTACCGGTGCCGCTCATAAAACACAGGCCATGGTTCATCGTATTATGAATGAAATGTATCGTGATACTCCCGATGGATTGGAGGGGAATGAGGATTGTGGACAGATGAGTGCATGGTATGTTTTAAGTGCTTTAGGATTTTACCCAGTTACACCTGGCACTACCGATTTTATTATTGGCACCCCTTTGTTTCCATCGGCAACCATCCATTTGGAAAACGGTAAAACATTTACCATCAATGCAAAAAATGTAAGCAATGACAATTTTTATATTCAGTCAGCCTCAATAAATGATGCGGTCTATACAAAATCTTACCTGTCTTATTTTGATATTGTAAAGGGGGGTAATTTAGATTTCAACATGAGTAATAAACCTTCCGATTTTGGAAAGATTGACATGCCGGTTACAGCCATTACTGATAACCTTATTGTGCTAAATCCTGTTATTGATGGCGGCCCAATATCTTTCAGGGGAACAAAAAAAATCTTTATTTATAGCAATCAGCCAGGTGTAAGTTTTTATTACACAACGGACGGGTCAATCCCCTCCATATCTTCAAAAAAAGCAACAAAAGAGTTTTTTATTGACAACTCTGTAACAATAAAAGCAATTGCTATCCATAAAAATGGAGAAAAAAGTTTTGTGACAACTGCAAATTATAAAAAGATACCGCACAATTGGACTATAAAACTAAACACGCCATACGAGCAGCAATATGATGGCAATGGCTTAAATGGTTTGATTGATAATATCCGTGGGGAAGTAGACTGGCGCAAAGGAAACTGGCAGGGTTATCAAAAAAATGATCTGGATGCAATAATTGATCTGCAGGTTGCAAAGCAGGTATCAAACGTTACCATTGGTTTATTGCAGGACAGCGGGCCTTGGATTATGATGCCTAAGCAAATCATTA
This sequence comes from Ferruginibacter sp., assembly GCA_046595125.1. Classification (GTDB taxonomy): domain Bacteria; phylum Bacteroidota; class Bacteroidia; order Chitinophagales; family Chitinophagaceae; genus Ferruginibacter. Next base: position 682 of record JBKJPN010000187.1, on the reverse strand, counting down.
TAGAGGTATCTAACGATAATAAAAATTTTGTGCAGGTTTATAGTGGCGAAAATTTTTTACCAGTAGAAGACACAAAGGCTCAAGTTAAAAACGTTGAGGCCAATTTTACTTCGGTATCAGCTAGGTATGTACGGGTAAAAGCCATTCAATACGGCAAATTACCCGAATGGCATTTAGGTGCGGGCGGCGATACACATATTTTTGTTGATGAGATAATTGTTCAATAAAAAAATCCCTCCCGAGGTAATCGGGAGGGATTTTTTTATAGTGAATATTTTGTTTTCTAATCTTTCTCCACTCTTCCCAATTTACTTCCGTAAACAAATAAGTGAACAGCAGCAAAGGCAAGTGAAATATATAACAACGTTCTGTCAGTATCAAAGCCTACGCTGTATTGATGCATAAAGCCTACTGCAGCCAACAATACACATAACGCTATTCCAGAAATCCTTGCCGTCTTCATTCCAACTCTGGATGCGGTTCCATTGCCTAAATGACTGTGTTTAGAACCATAAACCAAATAGATATCGTAACCTATCAGCATCCATACTAACAAACGAATCCATGTATCAGCTGGTAAAAATACCATCATGAAAAGGCAAACAACAATGCCAAGAATAGGCACTAATGGAACCAGTGGTGTTTTAAATGATCTTTTTAACTCGGGCATTTTAACACGCAT
>JBKJPN010000149.1:0-3930 GCA_046595125.1 Ferruginibacter sp. | reverse complement strand
GCAAGGATTTTTTTAAATGGCCCGAGTTGTATTCTGCTAACGTTCTTACATCAAGCACCTGCACGCCGGGTACACTAATTGCTTGTTCAAATCCTTTTACTGTGAGGGAGCTCTCTTTAGATTGCGCCTGGGAAGAGGTTATAATAAGAGAGATTAGTACAAAAATGCTGAATCTTTTCACTTTAAATAGTTTTAGTTGTTTACTTTTTCTATTTAAGACGGAGTAAAAAGATAATCCTTACAGAAAATCCACGGTCTCTTAACAGCAGTCTTTACTTTCCTGAATTGACGGGCATTTCACATCGCCATAAGAACAATAAACACAGCAATCACCTTCTTTGGGTTTGATTACGGTTTTACAATTTTCACATTGATAAAAATACTGGCATGCATCTGTTGGCATTTCTTCCAGTTTTTTATGTTGGCAAACGGGACAGACTAAAGTACTGGTCGTGATAATTTTTGTTTTTGGCATTTCATTTAATTTATTGAAGCATTCATTTATGCATTAGTTTAGACAGGATGCGTTCGTTCATCTATCTGGTTTTACGATGCTGGCGGGTACTGTTAACCATTGTCTACTTTTTTCTTTATCTTCTGTACTGTTGAATAAGAGCCATATAGCACAAGCGCCGCAATAACTATATAAACCCAGAAAGGAATATTGCGGCCTGCAATTATTAAATACAAGTAAGCAGAAACAAAGAAGAAACCTGTTGATAAAACGGGTAATACAATTGGCTTCTTCTTTTTAATATTCTTTGTAAGCCACCAAAGCGACAAAAAGAAAAAAGGAATGGCGCCTACGTATATAGAACCAAATATGTAAGGATTAACACCATACTTTGTACCCAGACTTAAAAACCATTCTTTAAACATTTCCCACAATTCCATAATCTTATTTTTAGTTTATGATATTATACAAACCGGAAAAGGAATTTCAACAGTTTTTTTAATGTGCCCGTCAACTGCTTCTCTTTATGTTTTACGATTATCATTTGATTTACACGGGAGGCTACAGGGTAAGGATAAATTTTATTGAAAATATCATTTATCCCAAGCCCTTTTACATTTGCTAGAATTAGTTCCTGCACCAGTTCTCCTGCATTTGGTGCAACCATGCTGCCACCCAATATTTTTTCTTTTTTAAATAAACCTCCCTTGCTGATGTACAGCACTAATTTACCAAATTGATAACTGTCAACAATAGCACGATCATCGTCTTCAAAATTCATGTCCAGCTTTTCAAAAGAAATATTTCTTTTCAATAATGCTGCTTCACTCAAACCAAATGTGGCCACTTCGGGGTCGGTAAATGTTACCCACGACATGTAATCATTATTCAATTTCTTTTTAAATGGAGAAAAGAAATTGTTCAGCAATAACCTGGCCTGTTGTTCAGCAGCATGGGAAAACATCAGCGAACCTGAAACGTCACCACAGGTATATACATGCTTATTAGTAGTTTGTAAATATTTATTAACTACAATCTTTCCATCCTTTATTTGTATTCCTGCCTGTGCAAGCCCTAAATCATTTAAAGCAATTTTTCTTCCCACGGCAACAAAAACCGCATCAAAACTTTGTTTAAAATTGTTTCCGTCTTTTTGTTGAATGATGGCTTCATTGGCACTCGTAAACTCTTTTACTTCAGCGTTTAGATGAAAGTCTATTCCTTCTCCTTTTAATTGTTGCATCAGAATACTGCCCATTTCCTTTGCATCATGTGGAAGAATAGCTTCACCAATATCAATGATGGTGACCTTGATGCCTAGGCGGTTTAATGCCTGTCCCATTTCAATACCTATAGGCCCACCGCCCGCTACCAGCATCCTCGCAGGCATATCGTACAAGGCAAAAATATTTTCATTATTGAACTGTCTTACTTTTTCAATTCCGGGAACATGTAAAGCTGCAGGCCTTGAGCCAGTGGCCAACACTATTTTTTTAGCAGTATATATTTCTTCTCCTACCTGAATAGCGGTGGAAGAAATAAAATGAGCCGTGCCTAAAACAACATCAAGCCCTTCCTTTCGCAAGTAGTCAGCGTTCTCATGCCTGCGGATGATGGCTTGCTTCGACAATACATATTCAATTGCTTTATTAAAATCAGGTTTGCCCGAAATGGTATAACCAAAAAGTTCTCCCTGTTTGGCCTGCTGCATCAGCCGGGATACATGAATCAACGCTTTGCTGGGCACACAACCGTAATTCAGACAATCGCCGCCAATATGTTCATCGCTTCTTTCAATCAAAAGAGTCTTAAGGCCAACCTTTGCCATAAAAAGCGAAATGCCAAGGCCACCCGAACCTGCGCCTATCACTATAATGTCGTACTTAATTTCTTTCATGCTTGTTTTTATTTAGTGGCCATTTTAATTCTCAGGATGGCCTGATTAGTTTTTTATACATGCTTACCAGTTTTTGTTGCGAAGCACCAAAAACATAAGCAAAATAGATGTAGTAAAAAATACCTTGCATCCTGTAAACACCATTCACCCTGTATTTACGGGCAGAAGTAGTTATATAACCGGCAATTACAGCAAACCTTCCTTTTTTACGAATGCGATGAATAATTTCCTGGTCTTCCATAATAATTAAATCTTCCCGGAAACCAGCAATGGTTTCAAAAACTGATTTGCGAACAAATAAACTCTGGTCGCCAAAGCGAACGGCATTTACATTGAAACGGGTAAACCAGGCATTAGCTTTTAAAAACCAATGATTATAATCAAATCGTAACCTGTAACAGCCGGCAACATGGCCAGCATTTATTTTTTCCAATATATCTTCTACAAACCCCGTTGGCGGTATGCTGTCGGCATGAAGAAAATACAGGATATTGCCTGTAGCAGTTTTAGCGCCTGTATTCATTTGTCTTCCTCTTCCTGCTAGTTCATTTACTACAATTTTGGCTCCATATAAATTTGCAACTTTAACTGTATCGTCAGAACTGTTCCCATCGCTAACAATTATTTCAGCTATATTATTTTTCCCCGCAACAGTATTTAAATAGTTAAGCAACTTTGGTAACTGCGCCGCTTCGTTTCTTGCAGGAATAATGATACTGATGGTACCTGTCGGTGCAATATCTGAAGATGTAATCTTGTTCTTTTCTACATTCATGTTTAAATCTAGCTTTTAAAACCATCCCATGATTTACCAATATCTGGGCAAGTGCTTATATTTTTCTGCAAGCTCATGTTGAGGAATTCCATTTTTATACATTTTTATTATCCTCTTGATGACAATAACAAAAGGGTTCATAATCCCTTGCATATTCATATCCATCTTGCCAGCATTGCAGCATCTGCACCGAATCAAAAATGAGAGAATTATCTTTTAATTCCTTCGGTGTATAATAAATCCAGATATCTGTTTTTTGATTCGCCTCCCATCAGTTTACCGATCAGTAAATTCTTAATACTGAAAACGCAATGACAGTTAATCAACTATTAGCTTAAATATCTTTTTGACCATGCAGCAATCATCAACCCAACATAGGCCGAATCATCCCGGTTAGAAAGCAGATGGTCTGCCCCATCCAAAGAAATAAAACTTTTAGGATGCATAGCCGCCTTGTATATATTGGCAGCATTTTCTATACCTACTGTAACATCCTGTGGTGAGTGCATTAACAATAAAGGTTTACGCAAGCTTTGAACAATCTGAATCAGATTTTTTTCCTGTATATCTTCCAGGAATTGTTTTTTAAGGGTAAATTCCCTGCCGCCAATCGAAACGGTTGCTATTCCTTTTTCATTTATTTCTTCTATACCATTTTTAAAAAGATGAGCAACATGATGCGTATCACTTGGAGCCCCAATGGTAGCAACGGCTTTTACGCTGTCTATTTTCGACGAAGCAAATATTACTGCAGCGCCGCCTAATGAATGGCCTATTAATATATCAGGTGCTTTATAATTTTCT
>JBKJPN010000105.1:0-3167 GCA_046595125.1 Ferruginibacter sp. | reverse complement strand
AGATTTAAAGAAATGAAAGAACATTTCTGTCGGCATTTCACCTATTTTTTCTCTTTTGAATGCAGCTTCCCAAACAATCCAGTTGCGACCGCCAAAATCAATGGCAACCTGAGCCAGACAATCATCCATCGGTAGTAAAAAACCATAGCGCTCGATTCCTCTTTTATCGCCTAAAGCCATCAACATAGCCTCTCCCAACGCAATACCAGTATCTTCAATGCTGTGATGCTCGTCAATATGCAGGTCACCTTTACATGAAACACCCAGATCAATGTTACCATGCCTGGCAAGCTGATCAAGCATGTGATCAAAGAATGGAAGTCCGGTTTTATTTTCTGCCTTGCCTTTGCCGTCTAAATTTATTGTTACTTCAATCTTAGTTTCATTGGTATTACGTTGATGTGTTACAATTCTTGGGGGTAATTTCAGGAAATTATAAATTGATGCCCAGTCTGAGGTTTCTAATACGACTGTCTCTTTTTTCAGATTTTCACTTGAATTATCAATCTCGTTTGCGCCCAACGTCGAATCAATATTCAACCAGATTCCTTTGCAACCTAAATTTTTTGCCAGTTGCATATCGGTAATTCGGTCACCAATAACAAATGAGTTCTTTAAGTCGTAATCTGGATTGTTGATGTATTTAGAAAGCAATCCAGTAGCGGGTTTCCTCGTAGGTGAATTTTCAGACGCAAACGTCCTGTCGATAATTATATTGTCAAATAGTATAGATTCATTCTCCAGACTTTGCATCATTAAATTATGAACTGGCCAAAATGTTTCTTCGGGAAAAGAAGCTGTTCCTAATCCATCCTGGTTAGTAACCATCACCAATTCATACTCCAGTTCAGCAGCAATCCTACGTAGGTAATAAAACATATCCGGGTAAAATTCCAGTTTACCGAAATCATCGAGCTGATAAGTTGGCGGAGCCTCTTTAATAATTGTTCCGTCCCTATCTATAAATAATATCGGCTTCATGCTGTATAATTTTTTAAGACTAATAATAAGTTTCTATTTTCTTCAGGCGTTCCAATACTGATACGCAGACAGTTTTCGCAACCAGTTTCTTTGCTTCGGTTGCGTACTACAATTTCATTTGAAGCCAGAAATTGATAAAGCGCATCTGCATCATCAACTTTTACCAACAAAAAATTAGCATCAGAAGGATAAACTTTTTTTACAAACAATAATCCGTTCAATTCAAATATCAACTGCTCTTTTTGCTGAACAACTTCTTTTATCCAGTCATTAATTAGCTCCGTATTCTGCAACCCGATTAAAGCAATTTGCTGCGATGCCTCATTGATATTATATGGCGGTTTAACTTTGTTGAACAAGTCAATGATATCCATCGATGCATAACACAATCCCAACCGCAAAGCCGCAAGGCCCCAAGCTTTGGACAAAGTTTGCATTACTATCAAATTAGGATACTCAGTCAATTCCTGTATAAACGTTTTTTGACTTGAGTAATTGATATAGGCTTCATCAATAATAACAATCCCAGGAAAATTATTGAGCAGGAATTCTACATCTGCCCTGTTCATATTATTACCGGTGGGATTATTAGGAGAACAAATGAATAGCAGTTTCGAATTGCTGTCTGTTGCATTTATAATTGCTTCCACATCCAGTTGAAATTCACTAGTTAGATTTACTTTCCGTATTTCAATATCATTAATATCAGCACTTACGGCATACATACCATAGGTAGGCGAACAAATAATTACATTGTCTTTACCAGGATTACAAAAGATGCGATAAGCAAGGTCAATAATTTCATCGCTGCCATTACCGATGCAGATATTCTCTGCAGGCACCCCTTTTATCCGGGCCAATTGAAATTTAAGTTGCCACTGCAGAGGATCTGGGTACCGGTTATAACTTTCCGCAACAGGCGAACCAAAAGCATTTTCATTCGCATCCAGAAATACGGAAGCCTTGCCGGTAAACTCATGTCGTGCAGAGGAATAAGGTTTCAGATTTCTTATATTTTCTCTAACTATTTTTTGGAGATTGAAATTCATTGTCAGTCTTTTAATTCTTTTAATCGAATTGTAACAGCATTCCTATGTGCATCTAGTCCCTCTGCCGCAGCCATGGTTTCAACTGCGCTACTTATATTCTGTATTCCTGTCTTACTTATTTGCTGAAAAGTTATTTTTTTAAGAAAGCTATCCAATGAAACGCCACTGTAACTCTTTGCATAACCATTGGTTGGCAAAGTATGATTGGTACCCGATGCATAATCACCGGCACTCTCCGGCGAATAATGACCAAGGAAAACACTGCCGGCATTAATCACTTTTTCAGCATACTGCTCTGCATTATCCGATGCTATAATTAAATGTTCCGGTGCATATTCATTGAGTAGTTCAAATGCTTCATCAATATTCTCCATTACAATACTCACACTATTTTGTAATGCCAGCGCAGCAATCTCATTTCTTGGTAAGACCGAAATCTGTTTTTCTATTTCTGCCTTAACATTTACGATAATTGTATTTGATGAAGCAACTAACACTACCTGACTGTCGGCTCCATGCTCTGCCTGACTCAACAAATCAGCGGCAACAAATGCAGCATTGCTTGATTCATCAGCATATACAGCCAACTCGCTGGGACCAGCTGGCATATCAATCGCTACTCCAGCAGCATTTACTAATTGTTTGGCGCAGGTTACATATTGGTTTCCCGGTCCAAATATTTTATTGACTTTAGGTACTGTTTCAGTTCCGTAAGCCATTGCTGCTATGGCTTGCACGCCACCTATTTTGTAAATTGTTTTTATCCCAATCAACTGAGCACCATATAAAATGACTGGGTTGATTTTTCCGTTTTTATCTGGCGGTGTACAAACGACAATTTCGTTACAACCCGCCATTACAGCAGGAATACCCAACATCAATAAAGTTGAGAATAACGGCGCTGTACCGCCAGGAATGTACAAACCTACTTTTTCAATGGCAACAGATTTTCTCCAGCATACCACACCTGCGGTAGTTTCAATTTTTCTAATTTCTTCTTTTTGTGACTGATGAAATACAGTGATATTGTTTTTTGCAAGTTCAATGGCTGCTTTTAGTTTATCATCGACAACTAATATGGCTTCTGCAATTTCTTCGGAAGTTACTTTGAACTCATTTAAATCCACGCCATCAAAT
>JBKJPN010000172.1:0-9869 GCA_046595125.1 Ferruginibacter sp. | reverse complement strand
ATTCCGGTACGCTCCTGAATCCATTCATCAGAAGTGTCCATGTATTTTTTTAAATCATTGTTGGTAACAACCTGCTCCGGTACATAATAGCCAATACCGGCAATTTTACTTTTTTGCATGCAATCGTTTTTTATTCCGATACTCATCGGGAAGGCAATTTACAGAAATATGAAGGATTTGCAACTGTTTCAAATACAACTAAAAAAGTGCAAGCAAATTCACCGAAGGAAAGGATATGTTGGTTAATCCTGTTTTATCATATCACGCAAGGCAAAATCACTATCGTATAATGGATGTACGCGTGTTTTGTAATGAACGGCCACACAGGCTTTAAGTGTCTCGCTATTAAAGACCATTTTATTAGTAAACATTTCGGCAAGCGGCATTAACGACAGCTTATCATCTTTCAATATCAATTCGGCAATATAAAATTTGTAATAAATATGGATATTTAAAAATTGTCTGCCATCAACAGTTGACATAAATGCGGTGCCATTTATAGAATCCTGTTTTACCACCCGAAGCGGCTTCAAGTCATCTAAGTAACCAGTAAATGAAATATTATATTCAGTATCTGTTTTTTTAGTAAGCTCCATGTTTATTACTCCGTCGCCTGAGCTCCGGCGCTTTTTAACAAAAGCCTGCCAATTACCCAGCAAAGCATCTTCGATATAAATGGCTGGTTCTTTATCAATACTGTGGGAAGAGCTGTACGGGCAGGCACAAAGCATAAATACTGAAGCAAACAATAATAATATGTGAATTGCTTTTTGCATTTTTCTATAACGTAAAACTAAAGCTCCGTTTCAACAATTACAATAGTAAAAGCCCTTGGGTAAATGTATGACTATTATTTAGGTGATACTATAATCATGCACTTTGCTGCCTCATTCAACTAAAAACGCTGTAGGTGTTGTGATTGATGCAGACGAAGGCCACTACTTTCCTTTCAGCAATAATCCAACCCAGCTGCCGGTTTCCATAAGCCAGGCAATGCCAAGATGAACAATTAAACCACCCCAGATACTTCGGGTGTTATAACTAATGATGCCCAAAAGCAAGCCTCCCCAAAAGCTGCTAATGGCTTCGCCGATTGGTTTACCAAAATGAATGGTACAATAAAAACAGGCAACCGGTATAATACATTTTGCTCCGCAAATTTTATACATAGACAATATTAAAAACCCTCGAAAGAAAAATTCTATACTAACAAAATCGAACCCATAACAGAGTTCATAAATCAGGTAATGCCAGTTCTTAGCAGGCAGATTTAGCTCTTCAATAAACTTAGCCTTTGGATACATCCGCAAAAAGTCGCCCTGAGTACTAGCCAACGCAATCAGCGGCACCATGATCAGCAACATGATAAGGTATGGCTTTACATTAGCAAGGGCTTTTGCTCCGTAAAACGGCTGATTATTTTTATCTTTTATACGCCAGATGATAGCAACAGGTATCAGCAAAACAAAAACCCGAATAACCCAATTAAGACTTTTAAGCCAGAATACCTGTGCATCTCCCTGCCAGATATTCTTAATAAAGGTTTCATGAAAATGAAAATTTACCCTGAAGGAAAAAAAAGCCGGAGCGCCTATGAGGATAATCCAAAACCAGTAATTTTTATGCCAGCTAATATTTTTATAGAAGAAAAATTGAAGAAAAAAAGCAGTTGCAAAAGGAATAAAATACAAAAGAAAAGAGCCTGTGAATCTTCCAAACCATGTTTTTTCGGCAGCAGTTAAGGTTCCTTCAATTTGATGCCAATAATTCAAATAAATGCATACGCCAACCAACAATAAAACACACAGAAAATAAAATACTTTAAAATCTTCTTTATAAAAATCTTTCAGGTATTTTAAAATGGCAGTCAACTGGTTTTACACTTTTGTTGAAGCGGTTAAGGTATTCCATAACAGGTCTTTCAATTCAGGTAAGCCCAAACCAGTTACTGAGGAAATAAATACATGTGGAATTTTTTTAGGCAGTTCTTTCTTTACTGCCGCCTTTAATTCATCATCCAGCATATCGCTTTTGCTAATGGCGATTACAAAATCTTTCTGCAGCATTTCGGGATTGTACTGCTCCAGTTCGTTATGCAAAACCTCAAACTCTTTTTTATGATCAGCACTATCGGCCGGAATCAGAAAAAGCAAAATAGAATTCCGCTCTATATGCCTCAGAAATCTGTGCCCAAGCCCTTTTCCTTCGGCAGCGCCTTCAATAATACCTGGTAAATCAGCTACACAAAAACTACGGGCATCGCGGTACTCAACCATACCTAATTGCGGAACCAGTGTTGTAAAAGCATAGTCGGCAATCTTTGGCTTTGCCGCAGTTATGCTACTTAATAAAGTTGATTTTCCTGCATTAGGAAAGCCTACTAGTCCAACATCGGCCAATACCTTAAGTTCCAAAACTTTAATCCCTTCTATACCCGGTTCACCCGGTTGTGCATATTCCGGTGACTGGTTGGTGGCTGTTTTAAAATTACTGTTGCCTAGTCCACCGCGGCCGCCCTTTACTAAAATAACTTCTTGCCCATCCTCTAATATCTCGGCTTCCTGGTCGCCGGTTTCTTGGTCACGGGCAATGGTGCCAAGTGGCACTTCAATAATGATATCTTTACCAGTTTTACCGCTCGAATTATTTTTGCTGCCGTTTTCACCATCTTCGGCCAATACATTTTTATAATAACGAAGATGCAGCAATGTCCATAACTGTGAATTGCCTTTTAATATGATATGTGCACCACGGCCACCATCTCCTCCATCGGGACCGCCCATGGCTGTCAACTTATTACGCATAAAATGCTTGCTGCCTGCGCCACCATGGCCGCTGCGACAAAATATCTTGATCTGATCAACAAAGTTTGATTTTTCCATTATTGGCGCAAAGGTCTGTAAAATTTGAAGATTAAAGCTGGATAACTTGTTTTTATAACTCAACTATGTAAATTAGCTTTTAAATCATCCTACATTTGTACTACTAAATAAAAAAAGTGATGATTAAATTATTGATAGTTCCATTGTTTATCATGTTAAGTTGTGGTTCTACAAAATCAAATCAGGCTGCAGCCAACGCAGATTCGGTTACTGTAACTAAAGCGACAAGCAAAAATTTAAGTTCATCAGACTTACCAACTTGTATAAAAAACAAAATCGATTCTTTTAAAGTTAAGGAAGCGCATGAACGTCCGCAGCGTGTGGTGGAGTATATCTACAAGAGTAAAAAAGTATATTATGTGGTAATGCCTTGCTGCGATTTTTTTAATGAAGTGTACGACGCTCAATGTAATTACCTAGGTGCCCCGGATGGAGGATTCACCGGCAAGGGTGATGGTAAAATACCTGATTTTGCTGAGCAAGCTAAAGTAGTAAAAACGGTTTGGGAGGCTCCTAAGTAGTTATTTGTTTTCGTTCCAGGTATTATAATTGGCCGATTGTATTTTTCTATCCTGCGGAATTTCTCTTAGCGGTTCGCAAACATTCCAGCCTTCAACCATATCTTTTGGCAGTTGTTGATAAAGTTTTGTGCCATCGGTTTTCCAACCTATCATTTCATCGGTTACTTCTTTAATTTTTTTTGCAGGATTACCAACAATTAAACTACGATTTTCAAAAACCTCTTCCGCTTTTATAAAACTCAAAGCGCCAACAATACATTCATCGCCAAGAACAGCGTTATCCATAATCACAGCATTCATACCTACTAAACAGTTTTTGCCAATGATGGCGCCGTGGATGATGGCTCCGTGGCCGATGTGAGCACCTTCTTTTAAAACAACGGTTGCGCCCGGAAACATGTGAATGGTGCAGTTTTCCTGCACATTGCATCCATCTTCGATAATAATTAGTCCCCAATCGCCACGTATGGCTGCGCCGGGGCCGATGTAGCAATTTTTACCAATGATAACATTGCCGGTAACGGCAGCTAATGGATGTATGAATGAAGATTCGTGAATGACGGGTTTATAGGAATTGAATTCGTAAATCATAGTTTTAAGTAAAAAGTAAATAGGGTAAATAAAGTATTTTAGGAATCTGGTTTTTTCTTTTCTTCGTCACGCTTTTTTCTAAGATAGACAAGATAGCCATTAATGAGTCTTTCAACTTCTTTTGCTTTAGTTTTTAAATCTGTCATTTTTTCGAGTGTAATAAATTCTTCATCAAAAGCTTCAAACAAGTGATTAACTGTTTCGGCAAGCGAGCCTCTGGCCATAATACAGAAGTGAATTTGGTCTGGATAAGTAAATCTTCCATGACCTTCGGAGATTACAGCTGTTACAGATCTGGAACTTCTTATAATTTGGTCTGTCAGTCTAAATTTTTCTTCAGCAGGGAATGTCTTGGTCAAAACCCTGATCTCATTTTTAAACAGCCTAGCCTTTTTCCAAAGTTCAAGTTCCTCAAACCCAAAATTTGTACTCATAAAATTTTTCTTTGTGCATTGAGCTACAAAATAAACCTGAAAATAAAGTCCTTTATATACTTTTCATACTTTATTTACTAACTAGTTTTTTGTTTGTCCTAAAACAAGTTCCCTTAAACAAAGCAACCACATGATCGTTTTGATTTTTTACCGTTATATGATAAAGTCCGGTTGAACGACCATTGTGCAATTCAATAGCTTCGGCAGTTAAAACATCGTCTACATGCACAGGCTTTGTAAAGTTGATGGATGTATCAAGCGCTACTGATAAAACATTTCGGTTGTTGCAGGCAAAAGCAAAAGCGCTATCGGATAATGAGAAAGCAATTCCACCGTGAACAATGCCAAAGCCATTAATCATTTCTTTACGCACAGTCATTTTAATTTTACTGTAGCCATCTCTTATCTCTAAAACTTCAATTCCCAGCCATTGGCTGAACAAATCATTTTCCATCATGTGGGTTACTACTTCCTGCGATGTTGGCATAACTATAATTTAAGATTCAATTAAGTTGGTTTGTTGTTTTATCATTTTCACCGCAGCAAATAGCTTGTCTAAATCTTCCTGTTTATTAAATGCATTAATAGAATAGCGCAGGTACACTTTATCGCCATGGCGCATTACCGGCACCTGAATCTTGTATTCATTTATCAAATTCGCTTTTAATTTTTCGGGTTCGTTGGTCTTAATTTCTGCAGCATATAACTGCGCAATAAAATCATCATTTATTGGAGCAGTCGGTTTTGTATTCAGCAGTTCGCAAAATGCTGCTGCATTATCCTGCGTAAGTTTCCGGCAATTAGCAGCAACAGATTCCCAGTTATGTTTTTGCATAAAATCAATTGCATCAGGTATAGTGAGAAAGGCCGAAAAATCCCTAGTGCCCTGCATTTGATGATAATCTAAAAATTGAGAATTGGAAGGGAACATCGCATTGTAGCCCCAGCTTACAATTAAGGGGTCAAATAAATGCTGCAATTCCTTTTTTACATAAAGGAACGAACTTCCCTTGGGTGTCATCATCCATTTATGACAGGCACCAGTATAAATATCGGCCTGCATTGTTGAAAGATTAACAGGAACTTGTGCAGGTCCGTGTGCGCCATCTACACATGTCATCAGTCCTTTCTCCTTTGCCAAGGAGCAAATTTCCTCAACCGGCAAACGCAGTCCTGTACTGCTTGTTAAGTGACTGATAAAAATTAATTTTGTTTTTGGCGTAAGGCCGTTGAAAAATTGCGTTACAAAATCTTCTTTACTTTCAATTGGGAAACGAATGGGCTGCTTTTTATAGATAGCTCCTGTTTTTTTACAATAATATTCCCAGGTTTTATCGCAGGCGCCATATTCCAGATTGGTTGTAAGTATTTCATCGCCCGGTTGCAAAGCCAAACTTTTTGCAATGATATTAACGGCGTAAGATGGATTGGTAACATACACCAAATCATCGTGTTCGCAATGCAGGTATGCTGACAAAGCTATCCTAGATGCCTCCAAATATTTAGGGCCAGTAACAGTAATAAACTCCACCGGTTCCTGCTCCAGTTCTAGCTGATACTGCTGGTATCTTTCATATACAGGTTTAACACAGGAGCCAAACGAACCGAAGTTTAAAAAAGTAATGTCCTTGCGCAGTAAAAAATATTGAGATAGGTCTTGCATAAAAAATTTTTTATTTCCCTTTAAATACTGGTTTTCTTTTTTCTAAAAAAGCATTTATGCCTTCGGCATAATCTTCGGTTCTTGCAGCTTTTTGCTGATTGTGATCTTCAAATGAAAGCTGCTGATACCAATGATTAAAAAATGATTGATTTAAAGCATGCTTGGTATAGGCAAGGCCTTTTGTTGGCATTTGCGAAAGTGTTTCTGCCATTTTTTTACTTTCTTCGTCAAAAGTTTCGTTGGCAAATACTTTGTAAATCATACCCATTTTTTCTGCATCTGCTGCAGATACTTTGTCACCTGTCATCATTAAGGCGCTTGCTTTTTGCCAGCCAATGAGCCTTGGCAATGTAAACGTACCGCCACTATCAGGTATCAATCCAATTTTACTAAACGCCTGTATAAATGAGGCAGATTCTGCGGCCACAACAACATCACAACATAAAGCTATGTTTGCACCAGCACCAGCGGCTACGCCATTAACAGCTACCACAACAGGTTTTGGAAGACTCCTGATTCGTTTTACGATGGGGTTATAATGCTCACTTAGTATTTGAGCAATCTCAATTTTTTCATCGCCCACTAATTCACTAATATCCTGGCCGGCACAAAAAGCTTTACCTGCACCGGTTAAATAAACTGCACGTACTTCATCTGCAGCAGCAGCTTCATCCAGTTTTACCTGCAGGAGCAGGGCCATTTCCCGGTTAAAGGAATTGAATTTATCGGGACGGTTTAAAGTGATATACGCAACTGAATTTTTTATTTCAAATAATATAGATGACATCTGTTTTAAAATTTCGTTTAATAATAGAAGACTTACATTTCGAAGCTTTTAACGTCTTTATGGTTTAATAAAAACTGACTTACCAAATCGTAATTTCTGTCTGGTGAGCTGATGCGGTAAATATATACAGCATCGTTGTTGTCTTTTGCAAATTTCATGCAGCGGTAGGTAAGGCCATGGTATTTAAAGAAATCTTCCAACTCTTCATTTAAATTATTTCCCAGCCCAATAGCACGTATCTTATAATCCTTAACCTTATGAAACCTATTAATAAAATGCTGCACAGGCTCCAGCACAAATAACGCAACCACCACCATACCCGCCACCACAATGGCTAACGGGTAATTGTGATATCCTACAGCCATACCTAGGGCTGCTGTTACCCAAATAAGTGCGGCGGTTGTTAATCCATTTACGGTAATGCCCTCTTTAAAAATTACTCCGGCACCAATAAAACCAATACCCGTTACAATATTGCTGGCAATACGATCTGTGCTTACTCCTCCAATTTCTTTAGAAAGAATAGTGTACAAACAGGAACCCACGCAAATCAGAATCATTGTTCTGAAACCCGCCGGCTTACTCCTGAATTCCCTTTCGAGGCCGATAATAGCGCCAATAATAAATGCTACAGAAACCTGTGCAGCTTCTTCGAGATAAATTGAAATATTCATTCGCTGATAAATTTAAACCTGATAAAGTTAAGAAGATTAATGGCACTTAAAATAATCAAACGGCTCTTTACAGTCTTTACATTGATATAAAGCTTTGCAAGCCGTGCTGCCAAATTCGCTGATAAGTTTTGTGTTGGTAGAATTGCATAGCGGACATTCAACGCCATCAACCGGTATTTCAAACTTTTTATTTGGGGCTGCAATACCGTACTTTTTTAGTTTTATTTTGCCGGCTTCACTCATCCAGTCGGTTGTCCAGGCGGGTGCTAAGACAGAAGTTATTTTTACATGAGAATAACCGTTGCTAACCAATGCCAGTTTAATGTTCATAGCAATCATATCCATAGCAGGACAGCCGGTGTACGTTGGTGTGATGATGACTTCAACAACAGCCCCCCCACCCCCCAAGGGGGGATTTTGAGCAGCTTCTATAATTTTTATATCTCTTACAATACCAAGGTCAGTAATTGTTAATACGGGCACTTCAGGGTCGGTAACCTGTTCAAGTATCTTCCATATTTTTTGTTTTGATATGGTTTTGCTGGTCACCATTCAGCCCCGGGATATGTTCTTTGCAAATATTGAAGTTCGGTAAGTATAAATCCCAGATGTTCAGTATGCACACCCGTTTTACCGCCGCTTTGCATAAATGTTTTTTCGGGGATTGATAAAGTAGCTTCTTCAAAAACGGAAGTAACTTTTTTCATCCAATCATCTTTTAAAAGCGACACATCAATGTCAGATTCTTTTTCATAATCTGCCGGCATAAATAATTCTCCGGTATATCTCCACAATTCATCAATGGCGTTATTCATCCGCTTGTTACTTTCTTCTGTACCATCGCCCAGACGAATCACCCATTCGCTGCTCCACCGTAAATGATAAGTAACTTCTTTTAAAGCTTTGGCTGCAATAGCCGCTATTTGCTCGTCTTTATGTTGTTGCAATTTTTCGTACAAAAGAAATTGATATGCGCTGAAAAAAAACTGGCGAAGTATGGTTTGCCCCCAATCGCCATTTGGCAGTTCAACCAATAGACAGTTCTTAAATTCTCTTTCGGTTCGTAAATATGCCAGAGAATCTTCTGTGACCTCACCCCCAACCGCCTCTCCAAGGGGAGAGGGGGCTTTGAGACCCTGAATGTTTTTAGATTCATTTATCATTTTAGCAGCATACTGGTAAAAATTTCTTGACTGCCCTAACAAATCCAAAGAAATATTGGTAATGGCAATATCCTGTTCCAGTATCGGCCCATGGCCGCACCATTCTGCATTTCTTTGTGCAAGAATTAAAGCATTGTCTGCAAGGTGAAGTATATAATCAATTAGTGAAGTGCTCATCTGCGAAATCTTTTAATCATTATAACCTGCCTACCGGCAGGCAGGTCTGTGGTTACATGTGTCCTACTTCATCCGGTAGGTCATAAAAAGTTGGGTGACGATAAATCTTGTCAACAGCGGGTTCGTATAATTCTCCTGCTTCCTCGGGATTAGAAGCTGTAATGAACTTACTTTCAACAACCCAAATGCTAACGCCTTCTTGTCTGCGTGTATAAACATCTCTGGCATTTTCAATAGCCATGGTTGCATCGGTTGCGTGGAGGCTGCCTACATGTTTATGGTCGAGGCCTTGTTTGCTGCGGACGAATACTTCCCAAAGTGGCCAAGCCCCCCCGCCCCCCAAGGGGGGAGTTGTGGAGCTTTTTAATTCATTGCCACCTGCGTTATCTTCAGGGATGTCACCGTAATAATATTTTTTGATTTCTATTTTCATAAACAGTGATTTTATTAAATTAAGCTGCTTCTTGTTTACTACGGTCAGCCTTTTTTTCTGCATATGCTGTTGCGGCTTCTGTTACCCAGATACCTTCATCATGCGCTTTGTTTCTGGCAGCAAGTCGCTGTTTGTTACATGGTCCGTTTCCTTTTACCACATTCCAGAATTCATCCCAGTTTATTTCACCAAAATCGTAATGCTTTCTTTCTTCATTCCATTTTAAATCCGGGTCGGGTAAAGTCATACCTAAAACTTTCACCTGCATAACGGCCATATCTATAAACTGCTGACGCAGCTCATCATTTGTTTTTCTTTTTATCTTCCACTTCATACTCTGGTCGCTGTTGGTACTTTCAGCATCCTTTGGCCCAAACATCATCAAGCTTGGCCACCACCAGCGGTTGATGGCATCCTGGCACATGGCTTTTTGTTCGGCCGTCCCTCTGGATAAAACTAGCAAAGATTCAAATCCCTGACGCTGATGAAAACTTTCTTCTTTACAAATTCTTACCATCGCCCTAGCATAAGGACCGTAAGAAGT
>JBKJPN010000068.1:0-46233 GCA_046595125.1 Ferruginibacter sp. | reverse complement strand
GCCGGAAGAGCTAAAGAGCAAATAAGTGCATTGGCAAATAACCTGGGTAAATTAAACTCGGTTTATGGCAACATGCTGAGCGCTATGCAGGTAGGACGTTAATTCCGATGGAATTACGCTCACAACAGATCAAAGAAAACATTTTAAACTAAACAACCATAAATCTAAAATATTATGGCTTTACCTAGAGAGCCCCGGCAAAAGATGATCAACATTATGTATTTGGTGTTGACAGCTATCCTTGCGTTGAACGTTTCAGCGGAAGTGATAGAAGCCTTTAAGACCGTTGATAAAAGTTTACAAGGCTCAAATAAAAGTATCACAACCGCCAATTCAATATTGTACAAATCGTTGGATGATAAATTGAAAGACGAGCAATATAAAGCGCAGGCTGAATATTGGCAACCCAAGGGCGTAATGGCAAAACAATATTCGGAAGATATTATTAAGTACATTGAAGGGTTAAAACTGGAATTGATGCAAGCTGCCGGATTAAAAGAAGATGGCAGCTTTAAGGAAGATAATCTTGATGCATCAACACGTGTTTTTGAAACCGGCGGGAAAGGCGATCAGTTAAAAGCAAAACTGGAAGAGTTTAAAGAAAAAATGTTGAAAATTGACTCTTCTTTTGAAGGAAGGTTCAGAGAGAACTTTCCAGTTAATACTGATCCGGTACCGAGTAAAGAGGGCGGAACAAAACCTTTTACAACAGGATATTTTCACATGACACCTACAGTTGCGGCTTTAACCATGTTGAGCAAGTTTCAGAATAATGTGAAAAATGCAGAGAATACTGTTGCAAGCTATATACACAGCCAGATAGGTTCAGTAAAATTTGTATACGATAAATTTGCTGCAGTGGTAGGCCAAAGCTCTAACTATGTAATGCCAGGCGAAAAAGTAACAATAACTGCAGGTGTTGGTGCTTACAGTTTAGCTGCACAACCACAGATATCTATAGGTGGAGCATCTATTCCAGTAAATGCCGATGGTGTTGCTATCAAAGAATTTAATGCAGATGGTGGTGGTGAGAGAAGTATTCCTGTTACAGTTACCTATACAAAGCCTAATGGTGAGAAAGAAACGAAAACTTTCCCTATTAAGTATACAGTTGGTACACCAGGTGGTGCAGCGGTTATGCTGGATAAAATGAATGTATTTTATATCGGCGTGGATAATCCGGTAACCATTGGTTCGCCAACAGGTTGGGATAAAACTACTGTTTCTATGGCTGGCGGTACAATAAGTGGTACCGGATCTAAACGTACAGTTAGGGTAACTGCAGTTGGCGAAGCAAGTATTACTGTTGTAGCCGATGGTAAGCCTAGCAAATTTGGTTTCCGTGTTAAACGTATTCCTGATCCAATTATTAAAGTAGGACCAAGTGGGGGCGGAAGATTACAGGCTGTAGTTTTTAGAAGTCAGCAATTCGTACGTGCCGATTTAGAAAATTTTGACTTTGAAGCTAAGTTTTCGGTAACTGGTGCTACAGTATACTTTAACACTCCTGGTGACAGAAATGTGAAGAGTGTTACGTTAACTAGTGGTAATATGGCAGCTGCTAAAGCCTATATGGATGCTTTGGTACCTGGTTCTACAGTTACATTTGATAATATTAAAGTAGTAGGACCAGACGGTGCCACAAGAACAATTCAAAACCCTCCTGGATTTTCATTATTCTAGGAGTAAAAATAGAAAATTATGAATAAGCGGTATTTTAAGTATTTTTTGCTGGCCATTTGCCTAGGCTTGTTTGTTAATGTTGCCGAAGCGCAAAAAAAGCGTACTGCAACCAAACGTGCAAGCACCCGTAAAACGGCATCTTCAAAAACAAAGGCAAAAATACAGCCTACTGTACCACAGGTAGATACTGTTGCAGTTGTTGCTGCACCGCCTCCCCCGCCCAATGATAGTTTACCTATTAAAACGGTAAAGAAATCATTAAGGCCTGATGAAGCTGTGGAGACAACCGCCTTAAAAGACAGAACACCATTGCCCTACGAGCATTTAAGAGCAGATGATGCGATGTATCGCCATAAAATATGGAGAGAGATTGATACACGTGAAAAAATAAATCTGCCATTCAGGTATTCGGCCGATGAGAATAATGGTAATCAGCGTTTCATTTCTATATTATTTAAAGCAATTCAGGATAGTGCTGTTACAGTTTTTGATAATGTTGATGATAGGTTTACAACACCGATGACTAGAGGGGAAATTGTATCAAAGATGTCGGGTGAGCCAGTGGAGGTTCCCGTATATGATTCAAATGGTGTGGTTACGCATTATGAGTCTAAGTCGAGAGATATTGTTTTAGATTCATTTTATAAATTCAGAATTAAGGAAGAGGTTATCTTCGATAAAGAAAGTTCTCGCCTGTTTTGGAGGATATTGGGAATTGCTCCAGTAATGAATGTGTATACTGCTCAAACTAATCAGTTTGTTGGTACTCAGGAGTTATTTTGGGTTTATTATCCCGATATGCGTCCTATTTTCAGTAAATACGATGTATACAACGGTAAAAACTACGGTGCCCGTATGAGCTGGGAAGATTTATTTGAAAGCCGTATGTTTTATGGCCGTATTATAAAAAGCTCCATTGATAATCCATATGACAGGTTTATTGAGCAATACCCTGGATTAAAAGATAAAGGTATTCTTCAGTTGTTGGAAGGCGAAAATATTAAAGATAAAATCTTTAACTACGAGCAGGACCTTTGGGCCTATTAAGATATTTAGCTAATTATTGAAAAGCCCTCCAATTGAGTTTGGAGGGCTTTTCATTTGTAAAACATTCCCCATCAGTTATTAACAAGATGTTATTTATTGCCCTATACCCGCTTTAGGGTATTGTTGGTTAAGTAATGATTGGTTACCTTCGTCTTGGTTTTTCATAGGATATTGGATTTTAAACGGGGCCGGATTTTTATCCAAGCCCCTTTTTTATACCGATTCAATATATTTTATCAATATACCAGCCTTCGCATTTCCAATAACTTCTGCTAGTTCTTCCTGGCTTTTTGTTTTAATATTTTTTACAGATTTAAAAGCCTTCAACAATTGATTTGTTGTTGCCTTACCAATTCCTTTCACCTGCTCCAACTCATTGGCAAAAGTTCCCTTGCTTCTTAAATTACGGTGATAGGTAATTCCATGTGTATGCACTTCATCTCTTATTCGTCTGATTAGTTTTAGGCTGGCGCTGTCCCAAGGCAGCTTTAATGATTCTGTATCTCCTGGGAAGAATATTTCTTCTTCATTTTTTGCCAAGCCAACCACCGTTGTTGTTCCAGGTATTTTTAATGCCGATATGCTTTGCATGGCAGCACTTAGCTGGCCTTTTCCACCATCAATTACAATTAACTGAGGTAATGGCTGCTTTTCATCGGTTAGACGTTTATAACGCCTATAAACAACTTCAGTCATTGATGCAAAATCATTAATGCCAATCACGGATTTTACTTTGTACCGTCGGTATTCAGCTCTACTAGGTTCGCCGTTTTTAAAGCATACCATGGCCGATACCGGATAGCTGCCCTGCAGGTTGGAGTTATCAAAGCATTCAATATGCAGCGGCAATGCAGGCAACTGCAGATCTTTTTGCAATTGTGCCAAAACCTTAATTTTTTCATCGGCCGATTTTTCTTCCAGATTCAGCATTTTCCTTTTCTTCAGTTCTTCCCTAAAATGATTCACATTTTTTTTTGACAAATCGAGCAGTTTTTTCTTGTCGCCGGCTTTAGGTACAGTTATCATAATATCCTGTTCAGGAAAATCGATGGCAAAGGGCACAATGATTTCTTTATTGGAGCTACTAAAACTTTCTCTTATTTGTGCGGCGGCAAATGCCAGTACTTCGGCAGCTGTTTCATCTAGCTGTTTTTCCAGCGTAATAGTTTTGGTTTGCACTATGGTTCCGGCATTTACCGCCAAGTAGTTTACATAAGCTATGTTGCCATCTTCAAGTATCGAAAAAACATCTACCGACCCTATACGGGTGTTTACAACGGCCGATCGAACATGATAATTTTTAAGATGCTCAATTTTGCTTTTATAATGAGCTGCTTTTTCAAACTCAAGGTTATTAACATGTTCATGCATTTCTTTTTTAAAATGCTGCATTACAGGCGCTAGGTTGCCTTTTAAAAGGTTAACCAGCTGCTGTAACTCTTCATTGTAATTTTCAAGTGTTTGAAATCCTTCACAAGGACCTTTGCAATTGCCTAAATGATATTCTAGGCATACTTTAAATTTCCCTTTGCTGATATTTTTTTCGGACAAATTGAGTTTGCAGGTACGTAGCAGAATTGTTTGCTTAATGAAATCCAATAGTTCTCTTACTTTATCAACTGAGGTGTAGGGACCCAGATACTGGGAGCCGTCGTTAATTTTACGTCGGGTAAAAAATACCCTGGAAAATCTTTCGTTCTTAATTACAATGTATGGATAGGTTTTACCATCTTTTAAGCTGATATTATAGCGCGGTTGAAATTCTTTAATGAGTGTGTTCTCCAGTAAAAAAGCATCCTGCTCGTTATTAACTATTGTAAACTCAATATGATGAATCCTCTGAACAAGTTCATGTGTTTTGTAAGTGGTAAATGTTTTTGAAAAATAGGAACTTACCCTTTTGCGCAGGTGTTTAGCCTTACCTACATACAATAGTTCATTGGCCTCATTGTAGTATTTATAAATGCCAGGCTGCGTGGGAATGGTTGCTGCAATTGCCGAAAATTCTTTTTGTGTCATTATTAATTAAAAATCCCAATTGAGTTTTTCTTCTTTTGCAACCGATGAAACGCCATTTTTGTCAGTTGTAATACTGGTAATTTTGCACCATTTTTTACTTACCCAGGTTAACTGCAAAGTTAGTTCGCTGCTTATTTCCTTAACCATGTACAGGCGTTTTACTTTTTGCGTCTCCGGGTCAATATAAATATCCCAGCGGTGCAATTTCATACTATCGGGTAAAGTTGTTTTTGGTTCGTAGGTTAAAGTAACTGCGTTTATCGATTGATCCAAAAAGCTTTTCTCAGTAAATAACGATGTAAGATTATCTACATCAATTTCCGGGATTAAAAACTCACTAACCGCCGTCTCTATTTCTTCCATCTTTAGCCAAACCGAATCCATATGATTATTTATGGTGGTGTATTTTAATGGATTCACTCCCCCGTTTTTAATCTCATATATCTCACCTTTTATAAATGAGGTTACTGGAAAAAAATGCTGCTTGGTTGTATCTGTATCAGCAATTTTTGGTGCCGGTTGTTCCTTAGCAGCATTGTTGCAAGCGGCAAATACTAAAAGAAAAGATAAAAGGCTCACACAGATTTTCATTATTCAAATTTAGATGGAAACCACCGGATTGCAAAACGTTGACGGACGTGTAGGGGATTAAAAAAACGCAACAATACCTAGGATATTGTTGCGTAAATTATATTTAATCCTTAAAGTTTAGAAGCCCTTTGTTAAACCTAACTTAAGTCCTACCGCATAAGGTTTTTCCTTTAAAGCCACATCTGAGCGGTAAGTAGAAAAAACTTGGTAGCGAACCTGTGGACCAACTTGTAAATTAAGACCCTTTGCCATTTTAAAATTCATATAAGTTTCAAAACCTAAGTTCAGGTTCCAACTGCTTATTGACGATGGGTCAGAAACATAACTTTTTAGGTCAGAAGAAATAATATGTGCATTGCCACCAAAAATATAAGTTGGCTGTACAGACGCACCTGCAAACCAGTTTACATTGTTTTTACTTGATAATTTATAGGCAAGTCCAACCGGCACTGAAAGCTGATAGGTTCTGTTGTGCAAAGTAACTGGTTGAAGCGCATCTGAATTATACAAATTTGCAGTTGTCGACGTTCGGGGCGCTATATAAGAATAGCCTGTTGCCGGATCATTAAGTAATATAGTGGTAATGATTGGGTGATTGGTTTCATCTGCATCAATATTGTAATTGGTATAATTAAACTGAGCACCCGCTTTTAACTGAAGGTTTTTGCTAAGCGAATAAGTTAATCCCAGCCCAGTTTCCATGCCCATGCCTGGTTTTTGACTTATTTTTCTGTTAATATCACCGTTAGCGAATGCACTTGTAGAACCCTTTGTTTCTGAACTTAATTTGCGGTAGTTAACAGCCGGAGTTATATAAAATTGATAACTCAGTTTATCTTTCCACTTAGAGCGGGGTGTTTTGTTGTCTAAAACATAATTTTCAATCCAGGCTTTCTCTTCATCGGTTAATGTAGTTTTATCTGTAGTTGCTTTCAATTTCGCAATTGCTGTTTTATTGGCTGCGGATATTTTTTCGGCAGCAATATTTGTAGTTGCCATTGTTGCAGGTTTAAAAATATCTACTTGGTTATCGTTAGTCGATTTTGTCAAATCAGTTTCAGAAAAAGTATTTGGTTCATCGGTTACTGTAATTTTTGCTTTAGCTACTGCAGGCTTATTCTTTCTTGATGTTACCGATACGTCAGCGAAAATCTGGTTGCTCTTGATGTACTGGTCCATGTTATGAACTATGTCTTTTCCGTCTGGCTCAACAACTATATTATCAATAATGGATTTTTCAGCGGGTGCAGCAATCAAAGAATTGTAATAGTAATCTGGTCTGTTGTTTTTTACAATTGTGTACTCATACAAATCAGTTTCATTAGTAATTACGTCTTTAAACGCATTTGAATAAACTTCAACGGGTTGTTGTTTTGCAGAAGTGTTCGCCTGTATAATAGTAATGGTTTGTATTTTATTAGTTGGTTTGTTTATGGGGGTATTAGTGGTAGTATTTATTTCTTTAAGCTGATTTGCAAAGGTAGTATTCATCGGTTTGCCTAAGCCATTATCGCCTGTATTCAAATATCCAATCAGTCCCACGGAAGTAAGCAAAAGAATACTCATAACCACCGAAGGCCATCTGCGGCTGGGATGCAGATTGTTATAAATGCTATTCCACACTCTCTTTGAAGGATACATTCTGAACTGGTCAGCCTTATCCTTTAAGAGCTGCTCAAAATCATCGTTATAAAATTCATTTTCCATTTTACAAAAACATAAGAGTAATTGGTAATGCCAATATCAGCCTTGCTTTATACAAACCTAACTTGGTGAAATTGCGCCCAAAATGTTTGATTTTTTTGTTTGCTTCTGTATTAATTTCTTTTTTATTAAAATTTCTTCCAACATAGCTTTAGCCCTAGTGTACTGGCTGCGGCTGGTGCTTTCCTCAATATCCAGCATAAAAGCAATTTCTTTATGCGAATACCCTTCAATGGCATAGAGGTTTAAAACTGTTTTATAACCAAGCGGCAACGATCTGATACATTCCACCACCTGCTTTGCCTGCATAATCGAAGGAATCATTTCCTCCCTTACATGCACGCTGTGTGCATGAATGATATCAATACAGTCGGTGAATTTTTTATTCTTCTTTAAAATATTGATACAGGTATGAACAACGATTCTCCTGATCCAACCCTCCAACGCTCCTTCGCTCCTGTATTGATGTAATTGGATAAAAACTTTGATAAATCCTTCCTGCAACATATCCTCGGCATCCTCTCGGTTCTTTGCAAAACGGTAGCAAACACCCAACATTCTTGGGCTAAAACGGTTGTATAAAGCCTCTTGTGCAGTGGCATTATTCCGTTTACATCCGGTCAGCATGAGCTCTTCCGTCATTAGTTGTACTTTGTTTACCCTAAATATAGACAAAATAAGATGAACTATAGCTGCATTGTCTCACAAAAAAACGCCGGAATGTGTATAATTCCGGCGTTTAGAGGGTTTTTAGCTTAAAATTGGTAACTAGCTGATTGTCAAAGGTTACCTCTTAAGGTAATACTGAAATTTCGGCCTGGGGCACTTAAACCCGACGCAAAAACCCGGTAATATTTATCGAAAATATTTTCGATTGCAACCTGAACAGTAGCATGTTTATTAATTGTATAGGAAGCTCTTAGGTTTGCTGTTATCCATCCTGGCGTATATCCACGTATAGGATCGGCGCTGTAAACCTGGTTGTCTTCTCCACGCAAATTATAATCGGCGGAGTCTTTTGTTGCGTTATACAAAGCAAATACCTCACCTTTAAAGTTTCCAAAACGGGTAAAAATGCTAGT
The DNA here is from genome assembly GCA_046595125.1 of Ferruginibacter sp. Taxonomy (GTDB): domain Bacteria; phylum Bacteroidota; class Bacteroidia; order Chitinophagales; family Chitinophagaceae; genus Ferruginibacter. The sequence goes on along the minus strand of JBKJPN010000068.1, from coordinate 38,107 downwards.
ACGACCAAAAACGGGCGCTACGTGATCGAGTGGATAATTTTTAGGTGATTCCTTTATACGGCCATATGTGTAGTTAAGTACCGTTGAAAATGAAAAATGCTCATTTACATCGCCGGCAACATTGCAGCTTAATCCCCAAACATAGGCTTTGTTTTTATTTACAACGGTTACAACCCTGCTCGTTGTGCCATTGTAAACAATTGTTGGAGAGCCATTGTAGGTGCTGAAATCGGTTGATAATGCATCTTTGTAATCGGTGTACCAAACGGTAGTACTTATCTGATACTTATTTGAGAATGATTTGGAAAGACTCGCCTCGTAGTTGAAAGTTTTTTCGGGCTTTATTTTGGGATTTGGTACAATTACAGTTCCGTTTCCGCTTTCAAAAACCTTACTCATATCATCCACATTAGGATTGCGGAAGCCACTTGAAACCAATGCTGCAAAGCGCCAACCTCCCTTGGGTAAAAAAATAAAACCCATATTACCAGTTAAGGAAGATGCTTTTTGCTCTATATCGCTGTACGGAAATGGAAAAAATGTTTTATCGTTAAATTTTGAATACAGCCGGTTGTACGAATACCGGAAACCGCCATTTACGATAATGGTTTTGCCAATTTTATGCAACATTGTACCATAGGCAGCGTACGATTGGGTGTTGCTGCCACCATCGGGGTATCGTGTATCCAATGCGCCGGTTTGCCCAGTACTAATATTTTCAAAAAATGCTTTTGAGTTTACTTTATTGTAAACAAACTCGGCACCGTAGCTGAATTCGCTGGCTTTAATTGTTTTTTTAAAGTCGGCATTCAGGCTGGCCACTGCTACTTTTTCAGTGCGATGGTTTAGTTTGCTGCTTTTAAAATTTCGATTGTGGCGACTTTCCTCAATAGCTTGATAGGCTGTGGTAATACCACCTGCATCATACAATATTGTGGCAGGCAGGTTTAACTGCCAGGAAGCCAACAATCGTTTTGCCGGGCCATAGTACCACTGAGCACTTTTTGCAATTCCTGCACTGTTTGTCTCGGTTAATCGGTCATAACGGTATATGTTGCCTGATGTGGAGTACTGAAAATTCAATACATGCTCAAGCTTGCCTGTTTTAAATAGAATTTTTTGCAGAAAATCGTATTGCTTGTATCCGGTTTGCACCTGTTTGTTGGGGTTGCTATTTGCAATCATGCTATCAACACCGTTAATTCGTTCAACATAAAAATTACGCTTGCCCCAGTTAGGAAACTTGCTGTAGTAGTTGGAGCCCTGCCTTAAATCGCCAAAATCGGAAAAAGTAAAACTGGTTAAAAAAGCAATTTTTTTAGTGCCGATATTAAAATCAACATGCCCCGATTTTTCGTTGTAGGCCGAGCTGTACCGCATAAAAGCATTGCCACCAAAGCTTGTTTTACCGGTTGAAAGAACGGGTTTGCGGGTATAAAAACTCATTACACCGCCCAGTGCATCGCTACCGTAAAGCACTGAGGAAGGGCCAAACAGAATTTCTGTTTTATCAAGAATACTGTTATCCATACTCAGCACATTTTGCAAATGCCCTCCACGAAAAATAGCATTGTTCATGCGAACACCGTCAATAACAATCAAAACCTTATTGGCTTCAAAGCCTCTGATGAGTGGGCTTCCGCCGCCCAGCTGACTTTTTTGGACCAGTATGTTACCGGTATGTGTAAGCATCTCGGCAGTGGTTTGCTGGTTCATAAATTTCATTTTCTCTGTGCCCAATGTTTGTACTTGCTGGGGTACAAATTTTTTCATTTCAGAAAACCTGCTGGCCGAAATGGTAACCTCATCAAGGTTAACTTCTTTAAATGTTGAATCTGTATTTTGTTTTTGTTTTTTGTTTTGCGGGAATGCCGCAATGCTACTAATGCACAATAGGCTTAGCAATAAATACCTTATCATAAAATGATTTATTAAGAATGAGTTATAACTATATGAATAGATACACGATGCTTGTAGTAAAGCGCCGTGGAAATAAATTTATTACAAGTTATACCTTGGGAGGAGGGCTGATGGTGGAGAGGCGGATTTCAGGAATATTATCTGAATAAGAATAGAATTTAACATTGGTAGTTTTCCAATGCTGATTAAAATCCACATCAGTTTGTTGCATAAACACCGGAAAGAAAAAATATTTAACCGCTAGTTGGTTTATTGGACTTTCTGAGCCGTTTTTTTGCTGCATCAACTTTGTCATACGCTTAACCAGCTTGTCTTCGTGATGGTCATAAAAGCCTGTAAGCACAATTTTATCGCCTTTGGTTGTAAATGATTTTACGTCGAAATATTTGCCACCAATAATTACTTCTTTGTTTTTTTTAGCCCAATAAAGGTCGGCTTTGGCAATGGTAATGGTTTGTATTATTTCAGTGTTAAACCGAGCGACAATTTTTTTATGTAATATATTTTGCTGTAGTATGCTAATAATAGAAACGCTTAAAGGTGCAGCCAGCATGAGTATAAAACCCAGCGCAATAATATTTTTGGTATAACGGCCCATAACAGAACTGCAAGTTAGTAGTTATTTTTTTCTTACTAAACTATCTGCCGGGTAATTTGCTTTAATGGCATCTCTCAAAGTGGTTACCCAGTTGGCAATGATTAGTTTTTGCTCGCTGCTGAGCTTGGCATCCTTATGTAACCATAAATAATTATCAAGCGGCATTTCGTCTTTTTTTACAAGGTCATTTACTTCCTCCAGTTTTTTGTATTGACGTCGGATGCGGTAAGATGCAAATTCAGAAAAATTTAAATCTTTTTTACCATCTTCTACATGTTCGTTCAGCCACCAGCCAACTGGTTGTATGTTGGCATACCAGGGGTAAACCGTATTGTTACTGTGACAATCATAACAACTTGTTTTTAGAATTAATTGAACATCAGCAGGCACTGTGTAAATTTTGCTGATATCATTTTCACTGATTCCTTCGGCCTTGTTTTTAGTGGGCCTGAAAAACTGGATGACAATAAATGCAAGAATCAATATTTGAAAAGTTCTTTTTAAAATCTTTTTAAGCATGTTGAATGAGGTTTAATTTATTAAGATGTTACCGGTCATTTCTGAGGGAACCCGCAGGCCCATTACTGTTAAAATAGTTGGTGCAATATCGCCTAATTTTCCGGCTTGTATATTTCCTTTCCATAAATTATCAATTACGAAAAGTGGTACTAAATTTAAAGTATGTGCAGTGTTTGGCGTACCGTCTTCATTGATAGCGAAATCGGCATTGCCATGATCGGCTGTTAAAAAAACAGTATAGCCATTTTGTAGACAGGCTGCAACCACTTTTTCTACACATTGATCAACCGTTTCAACAGCTTTAATAATTGCTTCCCAAACGCCTGTATGTCCTACCATATCTGCATTGGCAAAGTTCAGACAAATAAAATCTGCCGACTTATTATTGATTTCAGCAACAATAGAATCCGTTACTTCCACAGCACTCATTTCGGGCTGCAAATCGTATGTTGCTACTTTGGGCGATGGTATCATGATTCTTTTTTCACCTTTAAAGGGAACCTCTCTGCCTCCGCTAAAAAAGAAACTTACGTGTGGATACTTTTCTGTTTCTGCAATACGAATTTGTGTTTTATTATTTTGTTCTAAAATTTCACCCAGGGTGTTTTTTAAATCATCATTTTCAAAAACCACGTGTACGTTTTTAAAACTATGGTCATACTGCGTCATAGTGGTATAATGCAGGTCTAACTTTTTCATGTCAAACTCGGGCATATCAACTTGTGTAAGTACTTCTGTTATTTCACGGCAGCGATCTGTTCTAAAATTAAAACAGATTACCACATCGTCGGTTTTAATCCTTGTATCGGCAATGGTTGAATTAATAATTGGCTTGATAAACTCGTCCGTTACACCAGCATCATAAGATTCTTTTATGGCCTGTAAAACATCGCTGCTTTTAGTGCCAGTTGCATGCACCAATGCATCATAAGCCAGTTTTACTCTTTCCCATCGTTTATCACGGTCCATGGCATAATACCTACCAGTAATGCTGGCAATTTTGCCCGTGGTTGTTTCCAAATGATTTTGTAGATTGGTTAAAAATCTAAATCCGTTTTTGGGGTCAGTATCCCGGCCATCGGTAAATGCATGTACAAGAACATCCTCTACACCTTCAGTTTTGCATAAAGTGGCTAGTGCCTTTACATGATTTATATGCGAATGCACGCCTCCATCGCTAACTAAACCAATCAAATGCAATGTTTTATTGGTTTGTTTGGCAAAACGTACAGCATTTAACAATTGCTGATTTTGGGCAAATTCGCCTGACTTTATGGCAACATTAATGCGTTGAAGCTCCTGGTATACTATACGTCCAGCACCTAAATTTAAATGCCCCACTTCGCTGTTGCCCATTTGTCCTTCAGGTAGTCCAACTGCTTCGCCACAAGTTACTAGGGTTGTATTTGGGTATTTATTGTATAAAGAGCTGACAAACGGCGTGTTAGCATGCTGTATAGCATCACTATTTTTGTTTATTCCAATTCCCCAGCCATCCATAATGATGAGTATCACCTTTTTATCTTCCATTTTATAAAACTAAAATATTTGCAGCTAATTACAGTTGATATTTGTCATTATGGGTATAAAATCAGCAAAAACACCAACAATATTAGAAGTCTTGGCACGTTTTTAGTAATTTTATTGATTGCAAAACCTCAGAGTTATGAAAAAGTTTTTTACATTAATTACAATAGGAGCGTTGCTGAGTTCATTCACTTTTTTATCAAGTATTGATGAAGTTATAAGTGCTATGAAAGACGGTAACGCAGCGGATGTTGCCAGATATTTTGATAATACCGTTGAAATAAATACGCCCGATAAAAATAACAGCTACAGTAAAAGCCAAGCCGAACTGGTGTTGAAGGATTTCTTTAGCTCCAATGCGGTTAAAAGTTTTAACGTGCTTCACAAGGGCGAGAATTCGGGTTCGCAGTTTTGTATTGGAACGCTGGTTACCCGGAATGGTTCGTTCAGAACAACCATATTCATGAAACAGAAAGGCGATAAGCAGGTTTTACAGAAAATTACTTTCGAAAATTAATTATTGATATTCCAAATTAATAAAAGGGAATTCCAGATTTTGGGGTTCCCTTTTTCAGTTCTTCCTTAGCTTTGCCAGTATGGATTTTAATGAACAACTGAATTTATTAATAAAAAATGCATTGGCCGAAGATATTGGTGATGGTGACCATTCAACCCTTTCATCAATTGATGCTGCTGCCGAAGGCAAAGCTGTACTAAAAATAAAGGAAGATGGCGTACTTGCCGGTATGCAGGTGGCCGAAAAAATATTCAGGTACATGCAAGCTGATGTGATTTTTACTGCCCAAAAAAAAGATGGCGATGAAATGCGGAATGGCGAAACAGCCTTTGAAGTTCAGGCAAAAGTGCATACCATTTTGCAATGCGAAAGATTGGTGCTTAACTGTATGCAGCGTATGAGTGGCATTGCAACCATAACCCGGCAATACACAAAAAAATTACAGCCTTATAAAACCAAGTTATTAGACACTCGAAAAACTACACCCAATTTTCGTTTGTTGGAAAAAGAAGCGGTGCGAATTGCAGGCGCTGTCAACCATCGTTTTGGTTTGTATGATATGATTATGCTGAAAGACAATCATATTGACTATTGTGGCGGAATTGAAAAAGCTATTGAAAAAGCATACGATTATGTGCAGCAAAAAAAACCAGGGCTAAAAATTGAAGTGGAAACCAGAAGCATAGAAGATGTAAAAAAAGTAATGACTGTTGGAAAAGTAAATCGCATTATGCTGGATAATTTTACGCCAGAAAAAATTGCTGAAGCCTTAAAAATAATTGATGGCAAGTATGAAACCGAAGCTAGTGGCGGCATCAACCTGAATAATATTGAAAGTTACGCTGCTACAGGTGTAGATTATATTTCGAGTGGCGCCATTATTCATCAGGCACGTAGCCTAGATTTAAGTTTAAAAGCAACGCCACTTTAATTTAATTGTTATGTCGAAGAAAAAAATAAGGTCATTGGGAGGATTGGTTTATTCAACAGACCCCGATTTTAAATTGCCTGTTGATGAGACAGATGAACAGCAAACCATAGAGTCTTCTCAACAAAAATTGAGAATACGCTTGGATACCAAACACCGGGCTGGTAAAGCGGTTACTTTGGTAGAAGGCTTTGCTGGTGCAACTGCCGAAAGGGAAGACCTTGGTAAAAAGCTAAAATCATTTTGTGGAACAGGCGGCTCGGTAAAAGATGGCGAAATAATTGTGCAAGGCGATAACCGAGATAAGGTTTTACAATGGCTGCACAAGAATGGCTATAAATTGGCGAAAAGAATTTAGTTAGTCGCCAGTCGCTTTTTCTTCAATAGTCAACGCTCCACTCGGACATTTTTTTACCTGCTCAATAATTTGTTCGGTGGTCGCTTTTTCCATTTCAATCCACGGTTTGCGGCGTGGATCAAAAACGCTGGAAAGTCCCTTAAAACAAATGCCCGAATGAATACAGGTATCTGGTTTCCAAACAACTGTAATATCTCCGTTGCTGTAATGATGTGTTTTTTGCGACATGGCTTCTAATTTTATTAATCCTAATGTACAAAAAATGTCTTTATAATAAGTATATTTACTTCAAATCCTGCACATGATTTCTAAAATATCAGAAGGTATTACCATTAGCGTGGAAACATATTATCAACCTGAATACAGCAATCCTGTTAATAGCGAGTTTATGTTTGCTTATCGTATTACCATTTTAAACAGCAATGCCTATCCTGTAAAGCTTTTAAGCAGGCACTGGCATATTTACGACAGCAACGGCAGTTTACGTGAAGTTGCCGGCGAAGGCGTGGTGGGTGTTCAGCCGCAAATTAACTCTGGAGAATCTTACCAATATGTTAGCGGTTGCAATCTCCGCTCCGAAATTGGTAAAATGCACGGAACCTACAACATGGAGAACGTCAACAACAAAAAAACATTCGACGTTATTATCCCTGCATTTGAGATGTGTGCGCCGTTTAAACTGAACTGATTTAACCTTTTATTTTGTCTATTTTAACTTACCTTTAAGGTTCCTGCAACAGGTAATTTGGCTTCAACTCCATTTTAAAATTCCAACTTTTGCCCCCTTTTACATGGAATGCTGTTAAGGAACAAATGTTCTAACAAAACCGGTATAAATTTTTATGGCAAAAATTACTTTTTCAAACAGCAACAATGATTTCTATCAGAGTGTAAAAGCTGCGGTAGAAGAATATTTTACACAGAATAAAATAAAAAAAACTGGAGACTGGCGGTTGTTTAGCAAGACTATTATTTTAATCGGCTCTGCAATAACCATGTATCTGCTACTTATGTTAGTTAACATGAGTGCCTTACCGGCTTTATTAATTTGTGCTTTGTTGGGGTTTGTATTTGCATCAATAGGATTTGCAGTAATGCACGATGCCAATCATGGCAGCTACTCAACAAAAACCAAGTTGAATGATTTTTTGGGTTTAAGTGCAAATGCATTAGGTGCCAGTTCTTTTTTCTGGAAACAAAAACACAACATTATTCATCATACCTATACCAATGTAGATGGCATTGATGATGACATAGCAAAAAGCCCGATTATACGCCAGTGCGAATCACAAAAATGGGTTCCGGCACATAAAGTGCAGCATTTATATTTACTTCCTGTTTATTCATTATCTTCTATTTTCTGGATATTTGTCATGGACTTTACTAAATATTTTTCTAGAAAAATATATACTACCGATGCTTGGAAGCTGTCGACGAAAAGCCATATCATTTTTTGGGCAACCAAGGCAATGTATTTGACCTTTTATATTGTTTTACCAATAATGGTTTGGGGTTTTTTACCTTGGGTTGTAGGTTTTTTAGTGCTTAATGCAACTATGGGCTTAACCTTATCACTTGTTTTTCAACTGGCGCATGTAGTAGAGAATACTGAGTTTGAACATGTTCCTTTAGATGCTACTAAGCATATTGAAACAGCCTGGGCCGAACACCAAATGAAAACCACAGCCAATTTTGCCATGGGCAATAAAGTGATTTCTTGGTTTGTTGGGGGATTGAATTATCAGATAGAGCATCATCTTTTTCCACGTGTTAGCCATGTCCATTATCCGGCCATAAGTAAAATAGTTATGGAAAAATCAGCCGAGTTTAATATGCCTTATAATAAGTACGATACGATGAGTGAAGCATTGGCTTCTCATTTTAGGGTTATGAAAAGCTTAGGCAAAAAGCCTGCAGCGGAGTTACAACAGGTGCAAGCTGCGTAAACTTAGGGTTTGTATTTAGCTGCCTTAAAAATTGTTTCAGCATCGGTACGCATCAATTCCTGCAAGCTTAACTTTTCATTTTTTTGCATGTATTTTTTTACAATTTGCCAGCCGGCAAAGCTGCCGATATTCCCCGGCGATGCTTCCCCCAATTCCTGTGTCTTAGGACTTTCGCCAATGTAATTTTTAATGATATTATTATCGATGGTTTGTAAAAAATTATTTTGTGTAAACAGGTTCCATATTTCTGCTTCATGCTCGTACACAGCTTTTAATTGCTCTTTGGTATAGCCAATCAACATGTACTCATCGGTACCAGGCAGTAGTTTACTTAATATAAATAAACGTTTACCTTTTTCAACCATTTGCTGCACCAAGGGCTTATCATCCATTTTTTCGGTATACAAATCATTAATGATATTCTTCATACAATTTACAGAAATATATTCCGGCTCAAAACGATTGCTGATATATCTGGGATAAGTTTCCTCAATAATTGGAGACCTATACAATGGGAAATTTTTACCAAGATGATGTTGTAAACCAATGATGATGGCATCATCGCTCAGAATGTCGCCATATCCATCAAGCGGTCCTATGTAAGTGATAATTTTATTTCTGACTTTAAAAGCCGGAAAATAATATTTTACAAATTGCAAACCTTGCTTTAATTCTTTTTCATACTTACTAAAATCAGGAAATACTTTTTGTGCTGTATCAAAAACTGTTTTATAAGCAGTAATAAAACCATGCACATAATCAGCCGCACTATCTGCCGACCATTTTGGGTCCGAATTTAAAATGGTAGCAATAAAATTTTCACCGAAACCGGGATACCGGGCAATCAGTTTATCCAGATTGGCAGTAAAATCGGTTGAATCCAATGCAAAAAGCTCCTGCTCAAAGCGCATGGTTTGCAAATCAATTTTTATGTTGGATACATCTGGATTTCCGTCATTATTTGAGCAGGAAACAAGCAGAACGGATATTAGAAATACAAATATTAATCTCATTTTCTTCATTTAACTTTACAAGGATAAACAATCATTTGTAAACGTAAAGTTAAGCCCGATTAAGGGTTTTGGGGCATGAAAATATTTTTAGCACAGCAAAACTATCACATCGGCAACTTTGAAAGCAACACAAAGAAAATTATTGATGCAATAGAAACTGCTAAACAACAAGGTGGCGATTTGATTGTGTTTAGTGAATTAAGTGTGTGTGGTTATGCCCCCCGTGATTTTCTGGAGTTTGAAGATTTTATCAATAAAAGTTATGCTGCCATTGATGAAATAAAACAACACGCCGATACCATTGGCGTGTTGGTTGGTGCGCCAGACAGAAACCCTATTAAAGAAGGAAAGGATTTATTTAATGCTGCGTATTTGCTGTATGATAAGGAGATAAAAGCCATTGCTCACAAAACCTGCTTGCCCAATTACGATGTATTTGATGAGTACCGCTATTTTGAACCAGCCTACAGTTGGGGCATGATGGAATTTAATGGGAAACGATTAGCGGTAACCATTTGTGAAGATATCTGGAACCTAGGTGATAATCCCTTGTATCGCAATTGTCCGATGGATGAATTAATGAAACAAGAGCCTGACGTGATGATTAATTTATCAGCCTCACCTTTTGATTATACACATGATGAAGACAGGAAGGCAACCATTAAAGCGAATGTAATAAAATACAAACTTCCTTTGTTTTATTGCAATGCTGTAGGCAGCCAGACAGAAATTGTTTTTGACGGAGCTTCTCTTGTCTTTGATGCAGCTGCTAATCTTTGTGGGCAGCTACCTATGTTTGAAGAAGCACTTCAATCTTTTATTGTAAACGATGATGGAACCATAGATGCACCGGTTATAGAATCAGCCAGTCGCATGCCCGATAAAGAATTGGAACCAACCGCGCTGGAAGAAAACTTAAATATTAACCTGGTACATGATGCCATCGTTTTGGGTATAAGAGATTATTTTACCAAGATGGGGTTTACCAAGGCAATCCTGGGCAGCAGTGGTGGAATTGATAGCGCTGTTACATTGGCGCTGGCATGTACGGCTCTGGGGAAAGATAATGTGAGAGCCGTGTTGATGCCTTCTCAGTTTTCATCTGGCCACTCAGTTAATGATGCCGAGCAGTTAAGTTTAAACTTGGGTAATCCTTACGACATTATTCCGATTGAGAATATTTATAAAAGTTTTCTGGAAGAACTGAAGCCCGTTTTTAAAGATTTGCCTTTTAGCGTTGCTGAAGAGAATATACAGAGCCGTAGCCGGGGAAACTTGCTGATGGCCATCGCAAATAAATTTGGGTATATTTTATTGAATACTTCCAACAAAAGCGAATTGGCAACTGGTTATGGAACGCTGTACGGCGATATGGCAGGTGGGCTGGGCGTTTTAGGCGATTGCTACAAACTGCAGGTTTATGCTTTGGCAAAATATATCAACCGCAGTAAAGAAATTATTCCCCAAAATATTATTACCAAACCACCCAGTGCCGAGCTGCGGCCTAATCAAAAAGATTCTGATTCGTTACCTGATTATGAAATATTGGATAAAATTTTATATCAGTACATAGAGAGAAGACAAGGCCCCAAAGAAATTAAAGCACAAGGTTTTGATGGAGCGCTTGTTGACCGAATTTTAAAGATGGTAAATGTGAATGAATATAAACGTAATCAGTTTTGCCCAATCATCCGCATTTCGCCAAAAGCATTTGGTGTGGGAAGAAGGATGCCGATTGTAGGAAAGTATCTTAGCTGACTTCAATATCAGGTCTTTTCAGTGGTAGCCTTTTCTTATACGTTAATTGACGCCACACCCATTCAACTGGACCGTATAAAAAATATTTCATCCAGAACATGCTGAAAAATATCTGTAAAGTAAAAAAAACAAGTCCAATTGGAATGACGTACTGAAGGTGGATCTTGCCAATCAGGCCAAATCCAATTCCATAAAATAGAAGAACATAAAAAATTGTTTGTATCAGGTAGTTTGTAAGCGACATCATACCTACCCATCGGAATGATTCAAACAGCCTAATTTTTTTGTAGCGGTTATAAACCAGAACAAAGGTTGAACAATAAAACAGTGACAGGCTTAAGATACCTGCCCTGGTCAAAACGAATTCCACTATTTTCCATTCTTTGCTTTCAGCCCTATAACCGAAAATATTTTCTACTGTCATCCATACCAGATATATCAATGCCAGACACCCAGTGACTTTCCATGTTTTTTTTATTGGGACTATGGCAAGGGCTATATTTTTTAAATAACCCATCCGGAGAATGTAATAACCAAATAGGAATTTGCCCAATACTTCAAACACATCTCTGTATTGCGACCAGCGTTCAACAAAAATGAACCATACGGTATTATAATTTGATTTGGCTATTGGTACGATATTTCCTTTTTTTGCACTTTCTACATAGTTGTTCAGGATCGCATCTAATTCCGCCGGATTAGCAGGTAGCAAGTAGATTTTTAGAGCCTGAACAAATGGTGCCCCTATGAAAAGGAAAACTGCCCCCCAGATGAGCAGATTCCTATTACTGGCTTTCTGGAACAGGAGCAGTAGCAGACCGCAAATTGCATACACATTTAATATTTCACCCCACCAGATACCCATATGAATGATACCTATCAGTAATAACCAGAGCATTCGGCGTATAAAAAAAGAATTTACATTTATTCCTTTTGCCGCAACCCTTTCTATAACAACCCCAAAGCCGTAACCAAAAAGCAATGAAAAAATACTGATGAATTTATTATCTATGAAAAGTAACAGGAAATTTTCGGAAATTTTATCGGCAGAAGTATTTGTCATCAACGCTACCTGAGTATCGGGTAAAGCGAAAGTGATAAATCCTTCCAGATTAGCAATCAATACACCCAGTAATGCAAATCCCCGGAGTATATCAATTATCTCCGTTCTTTCCTTTTGCAGAACCGGGCTGGCAACCTGTGACATGTTTAAGTTATTGATTAAATTTTTTCTACCACCACAGCTGTTCCGTAAGCCAATACCTCAGTAACACCATTCATCACTTCATTGGCATCGTACCGCATATTGATAATAGCATTGGCACCACGTTCGTCGGCATGCTGTATCATTAATTGATAAGCTTCTTCCCGTGTTTTTTCGCACAGCTCCGAGTATATTGATATCCTACCACCCACCAAAGTTTGAAAACCGCCGGCAATATTGCCAAATATGCTTCTACTACGAACGGTAATGCCTCTTATCATACCTAAGTGGCTAACAATGCGGTAACCATCCAGATGGGTTGATGTTGTTATTAGTTTCTGGTCTACCATAATAATAAATTTCACTAAAGTTAGTTTTTTTTTTAACAAAGTTTTGCTCCCGCCGGTAAAACAGCAAAATGATAGTTGGCGCATAGTTCGTAATTTGCGGCTTCTCCAATCTTCCGATGCAGCGCAAGAACTGGAAAAAAACGAAAATTGAAATAATTTATTTGTACATAATCTCCTCCATAATCTTCTCCATTTTCTTCCGCCGCGGCGGAGAGATAGAGGGGCTGGGGTAAAAATTATATCTATGATTCAAACATCTGATGACATCCGCCTGCTGAATGAAAAGATCACTCAGGCATCGGGCTTTGTTACCCGTATTAATGATGAGTTAAGTAAAGTAATTGTTGGCCAGCAGTCGATGATTGAAAGGTTACTGATTGGATTACTTAGCAATGGCCACGTTTTGTTGGAAGGGGTACCAGGGCTAGCAAAAACCCTTGCTATCAAATCGCTGGCGCAGGCCGTGCATGCCGATTTTAGCCGTATACAGTTTACGCCCGATTTGTTGCCTGCCGATGTTGTAGGTACGATGATTTACAACCAGGCTAAAAATGAATTTTATGTTCGTAAAGGTCCTATCTTTTCTAATTTTATTTTGGCAGATGAAATTAACCGTGCGCCTGCAAAAGTGCAAAGTGCCTTGCTGGAAGCCATGCAGGAACGACAGGTAACAATAGGTGATACTTCTTATAAACTGCAAGAGCCCTTTTTAGTACTGGCAACGCAAAATCCCATTGAACAGGAAGGTACTTATCCTTTGCCCGAAGCTCAGGTAGATCGTTTTATGCTGAAGGTGGTGGTTGATTATCCGAGTAAGTCGGAAGAGCAATTGATTATACGCCAGAATACTTTAGGACTTAGCTTCCCCCCAATTAATGCGGTTGCATCTACCAGCGAAATTTTAACAGCAAAGGAACTGGTTCGCCAGGTTTATTTAGATGAGAAAGTTGAAAATTATATTCTGGATATTGTATTTGCCACACGCTATCCAGATAAGTACAATCTGCAAAAACTAAAACCATTGATTGGTTTTGGAGGCTCACCGAGGGCAAGTATTAATCTGGCACTGGCTGCAAAGGCCTATGCATTTTTAAATAACCGGGCTTATGTAATTCCCGAAGATGTACGGGGAATTTCAAAAGATGTATTAAGACACCGCATAGGTTTAACATACGAAGCAGAGGCTGAGAATGTAAACGTAGAACAAATCATCAATGAGATTTTGAGAGTTGTAAATGTTCCTTAAAGCCCCCTAAATCCCCCGAAGGGGGACTTGTAAAGAGTAAAATTATTTATGACATCTTTTAAACCATTAGAGTCTTTTATCCCTCCCCCTTCGGGGTTCCCTGAAAAGGGAAAGAACGGAGGTCTGGAGGGGGCTGAAGAAATACTGAAGAAAGTACGTGAGCTCGAGATTAAGAGTAAAAAAATCACGACCCACCTGTTTACTGGTGAGTATCACTCTGCTTTCAAAGGAAAGGGGATGAGTTTTAGAGAGGTTCGGGAATATTATGCCGGCGATGATGTACGTTTTATAGATTGGAATGTAAGTGCAAGATTCAGTCACCCTTTTACCAAAGTTTTTGAAGAGGAGAGAGAGCTGACGGTGATGCTGTTAATCGACACCAGTTCGAGCAATTTATTTGGAACAGTGGAAAAGCTAAAGAAAGACCTGATTGTGGAATTGGCTGCAGTACTTACTTTTAGCGCCATCAATAATAATGATAAAGTTGGTGTTATTTTCTTTAGCGATAAGATTGATAAATACATTGCTCCTAAGAAGGGCCGTAAACATGCGTTGTATATAGTACGGGAATTGCTTACAGTGGAAGCTACAAAAAAAGGTACAGATTTGGATGGAGCCATTAAGTTTTTCAGTCGCTCGGTAAAGCAACGCAGCATCAGTTTTATTTTAAGTGATTTTTTAACCGCCGGTTACGATGACGACCTAAAAGTAATTGGCAATAAACATGACGTGATCGGCATTAGAGTGTATGATAAGATGGATATGCAGTTGCCCGATGCTGGTTTGCTACAGGTGCAGGATCAAGAAACTGGTAAAAGCCGCTGGATTGACAGCAGCGATGAAATGGTGCGTTATAATTATCAACAGCATTTTATGCAGCAGAGCGAATTGAGTAAAAACTATTTCAGACAAGCTGGTTCGGAATTATTGCACGTGCGTACAGATGATGACTATGTAAAAATTTTACAGCAGTTTTTTATTAAAAGAATCTGATTAGAAAAAATAATGGTGAAAAGAAACACAAGCTGGAAAATACTTACGGGGGGATTAACGGTCTGTTTCTTGTTGAGCGTGCAATTTTGTTTTAGTCAGTCTTTGCAAACCATTACCGATAGAAAAGATATTTTAATTGGCGAGCAGATTAAGGTAAAAATAAAAGCAACTGTTCCTTCTTTTGTACCAATCACTAATTGGCTTACCCTGCCAGAATCTATTCCTCATTTTGATATTGTTGAAAGCAGCAAACCAGACACGGTAAATTTTAAAGACGATTCAAAAACCATTGAGCAAATAATTACCATCACCAGTTTTGATTCGGGCAGATGGGTGTTTCCGGCCTTACCGGTTGAAGTTTTGATGCCGGGAGGAAATGCTCCACAGATTATATTGACAGATTCTTTCTTTGTAAAGGTTTCCTACTCACCTGCCGACAGCACCAATCAGTTAAGGGATATAAAACCCATCATGAAAGTCTCGATGACGGACTATTTTTGGTATTATGTTATTGGTGGAGTTCTGTTGCTACTGTTGATAGTTTTTCTTTTGTACAGGTACTTTAAAAAGAAAAAGAAATGGCAGCCAAGTCCCGCTGTTTCCAATCTGTCAGCTTACGATGAAGCGATGGAAGAACTCAAGAAACTTAATCATCATAACTTAAGCGATGCTGATGCGATTAAAAATTATCATAGCCTGTTGGCCAGTATATTTAAAAATTATCTGGGACGGAAACAGAACCGGAATTTAATGAACAAAACAACCGACGATATCTTGATTAATCTGTCGGGTAATAATTTAACAGCGGACAATTTCTCTGATTTAGCAACAGCCTTGCGTACTACGGATGCAGTAAAATTTGCAAAATACATTCCGAATTCAGAAGAAAATATTAACTGTCTGCAAAAAATAAAACACACTATTCATTTAACCGAACAAAAAACAACAACTCCCAAACAATAAACCCATTTTGCTTTTCGATTATTTTAACCATATAACCTTTAGCCAGCCTTGGTTTTTCCTGTTGCTTCTTATAGTACCGGTGCTAATTTGGTGGTATGCAACAAAAAATGATCAGCGGCAGGGTGCAATTGCCATTTCAGATATTTCGGCCAGCGGACTTGGGTCCTGGAAAACAGCGCTCAGGCATATCCCATTTGTATGCAGGTTGTTTGCCATTAGTTTTATCATCACCGCCCTGGCCCGGCCACAAACTATGTTTGAAGAACAGAATGCCGAAGGCGAAGGTGTGGATATTGTTTTGTGTATCGACGTAAGTGGCAGTATGACAGCACAGGATCTTACACCCAACCGGTTGGAAGCAGCAAAAAATGTGGCGATTGATTTTGTAAATAAAAGAATCACCGACAGGATTGCTGTTGTGATTTTTTCGGGTGAGAGTTTTACACAATGTCCGCTTACCACTGATCACCGTGTTTTGGTATCAGCCATTGAAAATATCCGGAATGGTCTGCTGGAAGATGGCACGGCCATTGGATCGGGGCTGGGCACTAGCGTTGATAGACTGAGAGAAAGCAAATCAAAAAGCAAAGTGGTAATATTATTAACCGATGGTGAAAATAACGGCGGATTGATTGACCCAGAAACAGCTAAAGAGATTGCCAAAGCCTTTCAAATAAAAGTGTACACTATTGGTGTGGGTACCGATGGCTATGCACCACAGCCGGTTAATACGCCCTTGGGTGTTATTATGCAGCAGGGTAAGGTTTCTATAGATGAAAAACTGTTGAAACAGATTGCTTATGAAACTGGCGGTAAATATTTTCGTGCAAAAGATAATGCAGGGCTTACCGGTATTTATGCAGAGATAAATAGCCTGGAAAAATCTAAAGTAGAAATATCTACCAGAACCCGATATACCGAAAAATTCTTTCCTTTTATAATGATAGCGCTTGGGTTATTATTTTTAGAGCTCGTTTTAAAATTCACCGTATTTAGAAAATTCCCTTAGTTGCCAGGCCACTACGGTTACATCTTTTTACAAGAGTCTCTCACTATTCAAAATTTTTTTAAGAATTTATTTTTTGCAGTGGCCAGACAACTAAAACAATATTCTCGTTTTAATTCGTGAAATTTGCTCCTAATGAATGCAACTGTATATAAAAGCACCGGCAGCTGGTACCAGGTAAAAGATGAATCCGGCAAACAATACAACGCCCGTATGCTGGGTAAATTTAAGATTGATGGGCTTACCAGTACCAATCCCATTGCCGTTGGCGATGAGGTTGTAATAGGATCTGATACAGAAAGCAGAGAAAATGAATCGGAGATTTCCTTTACTATCACCGAAATAAAAAAGCGGAAGAATTATATCACCCGCACTTCGCCGGCCAATAAACACCAGCATCATATCATCGCTTCTAATTTAGATCAGTCGCTTTTGTTTGCCACATTGAAAGACCCCAAAACTTCGCAGGGTTTTATTGACCGGTTTTTAATTACCTCCGAAGCTTATCATATTCCATCCATCATCGTTTTTAATAAAAGTGATTTGTATCGAAAAAAAGAAGAAGAAAAGTTTGCAGCCGTAAAAGATATTTATGAAGCGATAGGTTACAAAGTTTTATCAATGAGTATTGAAAAAGGCGATGGGGTAGAAGTGGTAAAATCTTTATTAAAAGATAAAGTAACTTTATTAAGTGGACACTCCGGCGTTGGTAAATCAACTTTTATTAATGCTGTCTTTCCAGAGTTGAAATTAAAGACCCAGGATGTAAGCGGCTGGAGCGGCAAAGGATTACATACAACCACATTTGCCGAAATGTTTGATTTGCCCCATGGCGGAAAAATAATAGATACGCCCGGAATTAGAGAACTAGGGCTGGTTGATATTTCTAAAAAAGAACTGAGTCATTATTTTCCCGAAATGCGTGCCTTAATAAATGATTGTCAATTTAATGACTGTATGCATTTAAACGAACCTGGTTGTGCCGTAAAAACAGCAGTAGCCGACGGTTCCGTACATATGGACCGGTACATTAGTTTTTGCAACATACTAGAAACAATCAATGAAAAAACTTATTGATTAATAGATACGGTGCTCTAGAAAATGGGCAACTTCCATTACCACATTCTGCTTTGGCGAAATGTTTTTCTTTTGTTGTGGGTAGATGCTCACTCCGTTAAATATGTTATAATGCAGCGTTAAAAACTGTCCACGATACTGAAAATCCCAGTCAAGGGTTTCGGCGTCATCAATTTGGTTAAGGAATTTAACTTTTAAGTCTTTTGAAAGTGTGTTGGCAATGGCGTAGAATTTTGATATGCCACAGTTGTCGTCAATTACGGCTTCGGTGCAGCCGTTGTTTGTTTTTAATTCGTAACACATAGGTATAGGTTTTTAGATTAGAATATTGGGTAATTGAATTTAAATAAACTTTGTTTTACCAAACCACTTATCTGCCACCTCTCCACTTTGCCTTGTTTGCTTTCTTCATGGCTTTTTCGTCACTTAACAGTTTCTCGGCACCCACATTACGTCCATCGGTAGGGCAACCCACTTTTTCTTTTTTTCTGAAAAGGTTGGTTATAAAACAGCCGCTCATTAAAAAAGCAGCCAGCGTAAAACCTAATAATATTTTTTTCATGTACTAAAGATAATCTTTATTTCTACGCTTCAAAAAAAGTTAAATAGTAGCTATTTAGTTGAACGGAGCGTCGCCAATGCAGTTAAATCAAGGTTCAAATGCTAGTTCAACAAAAAAGCAAAACGGCATTCTTCGCTTCTACCTGCTCCATATTCAGTTCCCCCTTTAGGGGGCGGAGGGGGTGTCGGCAAACCAGCCACCATACATCACATAATTTTCAGCTATCCGGTTAATTTCGCCACTTATCATCTCCTGGCTAATGTCTTTTACCTTTTTAGCCGGAACCCCTGCATAAATACTCCCAGGTTCAATCTTTGTATTTTCAAGAACTACCGCACCTGCCGCCACAATACTATTACTTCCCACTTCCACATTATCCATCACAATAGCACCCATGCCAATAAGTACGTTATCATGTATAACGCATCCATGTACAATTGCATTGTGTCCGATGCTCACATTATTTCCAATATGGGTGGCAGCTTTAAGGTAAGTACAATGAATTACGGCTCCGTCCTGCACATTTACTTTGTTTCCCATGCGGATAATATTCACATCGCCCCGTAAAACGGCATTAAACCAAATACTGCACTGGTTGCCCATTTCTACATCGCCAACAATGGTTGCATTGGGTGCTATGAAGCAATCGTTGCCAAAAACAGGCGAAACTCCATTAACAGGTAAAATAACAGGCATAATTATATTTTTTAAAATGGAATTCCAAACATTACATAGGATTGAACTTTTTTGCTCTGGTCGCTATACATGGCGCTCAGTTCAAGAGGACCAATGGGTGTTTTATATGCAAATGTTAATGAATAGCCGGTTAATGCAGTAACACTGGAAGTACTGTTATTGCGAGTTGCAAAATCTTTTACCAAGCCATTCATACGCCCCAATATAAATATGTTGTTGCCTAATGAGTATCTTAAACCGAGTTGCAAAGCAGTAACACTCGATGAGTTAACGGTTGCTTCTTGTATGCCTGCAAAACGTATCTGGTTGCGGAAACTGCCATTGATACCACCAATTTGAAAATTATTAAGCACATTGGGTTTGTTGGTGAAATTAAGTCCGGCTTGCAGTTCAGAAAAGAAGGTAAATTTTTTGTTGAGCTCTGTAAATATGGAACCATCAAAACTAAAGCGGGCAAAATTGTCGAAATTTAAGGTAGAAGGAATTATTTCAACACCGTTTTGATACTGCCTTATTCTTGATTTTTGATTGTAGAACTGCGCCAGCTCGGTACTTATGCGCAAACCTTTTGTAGGATAGAAAACCTGATTGAGGTTATTAAATTTAAAATAAAGATAGCTTTTAAAATGCGTAAAATATCCTTTCACTTCTTCAAAAGCATTGATGGATGGACTGTAGTGAATATACTCAAAAGATGTACCAATACCTGCTGCTACTTTATCATTACCACTGTTTTGAAAATTCAAATAGCCTTTGTAATAATTCTGTTTGTAGGCGCCATTTACTTTAAACTTGTTGTATGCATCTATTTGCTGGTTATCTAATTTAAAGCCTGTTAAAAACCCGAAATTCTTAATTCGGCCTAGGTATTGAAAATGTTCTGCTTCTATTTGAATACTCTCTCCCAGCGAAAGCGAAATCATACTACGGGAATTAGGAATGAGGAAATCACGGGAAGTGATGTTGAGGTTTACATTAATTCCCCTGAATCGGGTATAATACAAACCGGCTTTTACATAGGTGTTAGGGTTTTCTTCTACTGTAAAAATGATACGAGCCGTGTCTGTAGCAACGGGTTCCAACTGGTAGGATATGCTACCATAGTACCTTGAACCATAGGCCCTGCGTATGTGTTTGCTAATTTGTGCGGCAGTATAGTATTTGTGGTCGTAAAAATTCATCAGGTGTACTAAAAACAGTGCATCTGTTTTTTTTGTACCGATGACAGTATAATCTGTAATAAAAATTTTAGCTTCTTTCTTTTCCTGTTCGGCCCGCGTTGGTGCTGCGCCGATAGCATTCAAACTATCAGCCAATTTTTTAAAAACCGGGTAAAACTCCCTACCTTTTTCCAGACCAACCTCCATAATTTCTTTTCCGCTGCCAAAACTGGCCGTATTATATTCTTCCATAGGCATGTGTACATAGATATCGGTTAAGGGAAGCTCTTCTTTAAAATCTCCTGCTTCTTTAAAAAAAGCCATCTGCAGTAATACATCAACCGGGTTTTTTATCTTGTCAATTTTAGAAAGGCCCATAGTTACATTGCTGCCAATCACAATATCGGCGCCCATTTGCTTAACATCTTTTACCGGAAAATTTCTCACCAGTCCGCCGTCAACCAGTTTTTTATTATCTCTGGTTATGGCCGAAAAAACGGAAGGTATGGCCATCGTTGCCCTCAATGCGGTAATCAGATTGCCAGTATCCATCACCACCAGGTCGCCGGTTTCCAAATCGGTTGCCATGCATTTAAAAGGAATTTTAAGACTGTCAAAATTTCGAATATTGTAACTGTCAAAAAACAATTCAGAAAATTTCAAGTTTAGCTCTTGCCCGGTAATTAAACCAGTTTGCAAACGAATTTTATTATTGATGAAAGGAAGCTCGATGGCAAAGCGGCTGTACTGTTCTTTCTCTTCCATTGAAAGCGTTTGCAGCGGAACATTGTTAGAGAAGAGCAGGTCAAAGTCAATATATTTCCGCAGGGCCTCAATTTCATTTCCACTATATCCCGAAGCATATAGGGCGCCAACAATAGCGCCCATGCTGGTTCCGGTAATGTAGTCGATTTTTAATCCGGCACTGTCAATGGCTTTTAAAATGCCGATATGTGCAAGTCCCTTAGCGCCGCCGCCGCTTAGCGTAAGCCCAATCTTAGGCCTGTGGCCGTTTTCCTGTGCAGCCACCGTTAGTGTTAAAACAAAAAAACAGAAAAGGGAGAGAAAAATTTTCATTAAATGAACAGTTATTTATCAGGCGCCGGTGACATGATCGTTAAAATTACGAATTATCTGCTTTTTTATTTTGAGATAAAAGTTAATTATTCCCTTTAACCCAAAAACGGACAGATTATGTACAATTTAAAGTAATAATTGTGAGATAGCTTTATTTTGCAGGAATAAAACAGAACATGACCAACCGCCAGTTATTTTTAAATCATGTAGGACAAACATCTGAAGCACCGCTTTGCCTGGAAATTGTAAAAGCCGAAGGTTGCAAACTTTTTGATGTAAACGGAAAAGAATATATTGATTTGATTGGCGGCATAAGCGTTTGCAATGTAGGCCACCGGCATCCGAAAGTTATAGCGGCGGCAAAAAAGCAGCTGGACGATTATATGCACATCATGGTGTACGGTGAGTTGGTGCAAAGTCCGCAAGTGGAGTACGCCAAAATGCTTACCAGTCATTTACCTTCTTCTCTCAATTCGGTTTTCTACACTGCATCGGGCAGCGAAGCAACCGAAGGTGCTATGAAACTGGCAAAACGGTTTAACGGCCGCACACAAATCATTTCATTTAAAAATTCCTATCACGGCAGCACTCAAGGCGCTTTAAGTGTTATGGGTAGCGAGTACTGGCAACAGGCTTTTCGCCCACTCTTGCCTGATATTTTACAAATGAATTACAATTCGTTTGAAGACCTTGAAAATATTACTGAACAAACGGCTTGTGTAATTGCCGAAACAATACAAGCTGAAGCCGGCGTGCTTGTTCCGCAGAATAATTGGTTAAAAACGTTAAGAGAAAAATGTGATGAAACTGGTACGCTTTTAGTTTTGGATGAAATTCAATGTGGCTTTGGCCGCAATAGTACAGTTTGGGCTTTTGAACAATTTGATGTAGTGCCTGATATTTTATTATTGGGAAAAGCACTAGGCGGTGGTATGCCGTTGGGTGCTTTTATTGCCGATAAAAAAATAATGGATACGTTATCGTACGACCCGGTGTTGGGGCATATCAATACTTTTGGTGGTCACCCGGTTTGTTGTGCAGCAGGTTTGGCTGCTTTTAATGTTTTGCTTGATGAAAAGTTAATTGAAACCGTTGTAGAAAAAGAAAAACTGTTTCTTTCGTTATTGCAACATCCGAAAATAATAGCAGTAAGAGGCCGTGGACTGATGATGGCCGTGGAGTTTGAAAGTTTTGAAATGAACAAGCGTGTGATAGATGCATTAATTGCCAACGGTGTTTTTACCGATTGGTTCCTATTTGCCGCAAACTGCCTGCGTATTGTTCCGCCACTAACCATCAGCAAGCAAGAAATAGAACAGGCATGTGAGAAAATAATACATACACTTAACATTGTTTAAAATAGTGAAATGAAAAAGCTGCTGAAAAAATTATTGTATATAATTGCTGCGCTTGCGATAATTTATCTTTTGCTATTAATTCCCGATGCTGCGGAAAAAGACCCCTTTATCAGCAGCGACAAAAAACCATTTGCCTGGAATAGTGACGGCCGTTGGCAGCAAATGGAAAGTCTTTTTAAAGAAGCTCGGAAAATGAATACCGAAAAACTTGATTCTGTTATAGCCTTGCATAAGCAGATTGCCGAAAAAGATTTGCTTTTAATAAAAGAGAAAAATCATACTCCTGCTGATTCCATCTGGACTAATACACAAAATAATTTTTTTGTTTTGGCTTCGCTGATTGCTGTACGTCAAAATGAACTAAACTGGTTCATCGGTTTTTATAACCAGGTGCGGAATGAAGTTAAACTTCAATCCCAACAATGGGATATGAATGCTGTTGCTGCCAGGGACCAAGTTTATACCATGCTTTACGGCATGCGGGCTGCTGTTGAAGAAGCGATGTTGCAAACAGAATCGGTTAAGTATTCTTCGGCCATGCAGGTAAAAGATGAAAAATCTGCAACGCCATCTGCAAAAATATTTGATATTGAAGTACACAGTGGCGACCTGCTGGTTTCAAGAGGTGGTGCAGAGGTTTCTGCATTAATAGCAAGAGGTAATGATTACGCCGGAAATTTTTCTCATATCGCTTTAATTTATGTTGATGAAGAAACAAAGCAGCCTTATTTAATTGAAGCACATATTGAAAAAGGTGTTGCCATTGCATCGGTAGCGCAATATGAAAACGATAAAAAACTGCGGTTTATGGTAATACGGCCAAGGGCTGATTTGCCTGCCATGATTGCCGATTCCATGCTGCCACAAAAAGCCGCCAGGTTTATGTTTGAAGCTGCGAATCGAAAACATTTTCCCTACGATTTTAAAATGAATTTTAATGATACCACCGAAATGTTTTGCAGCGAAGTAGCCTCTTATGCTTATCTGCAAAAAGGCATTCAGTTGTGGAAATATCCTTCCAGCATTTCATCGCCGGGTGTGGTAAACTGGCTGCATAGTTTTGGTGTTGAAAATTTTGTTACGCAAATGCCTGCAGACCTGGAATACGATCCGCAACTTTCGGTGGTAGCTGAATGGCGAGACCCACTGACTTTATACAAAGACCATATTGATAATGCGGTGATGGATGCCTTACTGGAAAAAGCAAATGCCGGCGAAAAAATTGATTACAATATCTGGCAACTGCCTGTAGTAAGAATTGTAAAAGGTTACTGTATGATAAAAAATCTATTTGGAAAAGTAGGTATGATACCAGAAGGAATGAGTGCAACACGGGCTTTAAAAAACCAAAACTTTGTCGCCATGTACTTACGTGTAAAAGACAAAACAATACAACTGGCAGAAGCTTTTTCAAAAGAAAGTGGCTACCGGCCACCTTACTGGCAATTGGTGAAATTTGCAGTGGCGGCAAGTGCCAATAAATAATTTGAATAAAAAAAAGCCCATCAAAAAACTTCGATGGGCTCTTAAAAATAAAATGCCGTGTTATTCAGGTTGTCCAAAATCTTTCAGATTCATGGCGTCAAAAGCAGCTTTGTCGCCATAAGGGCCAAGGTATTTAGCATCTCCAAAACCAAGAATTGGAAAAAATACAATACCCAGTAAAACCAGCCCAACTGTAAATCCCTCTTCCTTGCCAAAGCTTTTCGAAAGCATATTGTAGGTCCAGATGATGAACACATAATTCACAAGTGGAATGATAAAAAGTATGAGCCACCAGCCCGGCTTACCTACAATTTTTAATAGCACATACAAATTGTAAAGAGGAACAATAGCAGCCCAGCCGGGTTGGCCGGCCTTTTCAAAGATTTTCCACATGGCTGCAATCAGAAAAACAACAACAGCCAGAACAATTAAAATAAGACCAATTCCAAGTCCGTACATAGTAGTTAGTTTGAAGGTTAATTAATAATCTAATGTAATAATTAAGTTTTAAAACTATACTATCTAAACAGTAATTTATTTTTAGTAGGTAATTGTTGTTTTTTATGCCCTCTATTGCGGATGGTAAATATTTTCAGCATTTTTATAAACGGCTGTTTTATCCAGCGTCATAGGTTTTGTTTTTTGCTTCAGATACATTTCTATCTGGTCGTCAAAATGTTTGTTGCTGGATTTGGCACTGGCGCCGTACATATTGAGTGATTCTATTTTTGGTAACTGCCCTTTTTCAAATCGAACAAACATAATTAAACCATCACCACCGATAGATTTTAAACGACCATTATAAAAAGCTGCGGTCCACTGAGGAGATAGCTGATCGGGTAAACCTCCCAGCGGCCATTCTTTACCGCCTCTTACCAGCTTTTGAATATCACCCAATGTAAGATCAGTTGTGCCAAAATGCTCCTGCATATAATCGTGTACATGCTGGAAAGTTTCAACAGCTTCAGCTTGTGTAATTTTTCTTGGTGCGGCTCCGTTCAGCTTATTTTTTAAGTACTCGTAGGTTAATAAAAAAATGGCTGCTCCTTTGTTATCAGCATTTCCACGTTTATCCCAAGTTTTAAAAGTTGTTATTAATGAAGACAAGTTTGGGTAATCCGGTTCACTCAATAAGAACATGGAATCAAGTTTGTAGGGGAACTGCATTTCTGCAGGAAATTGCTTATCAAACTTTATCTGTTTAAATTTTTCGTAACTCAGTTTTTCATTTTGCGGAAACAGTTCCAGAAAACGAACACTACGGTTCAGATGATATTCTTCCCAGCCATCAGTTTTTGCATATGACGATGCTTTTAAATTATCGGCAGTAGCCGTTGCTAAAAAAGACGAATGATTGGTATTGAAAAGAAATCCGCTTTTAGGATTGATGTATTGCGGCAAATCTTTTTCGGGTCGGAATTCTGTCCATAAAGTATTAGATGTGTTGCCGGGCACTGTTTTTTTCCAATTGTAATTGTGTGTGGCATCTCTTAAGGGCACCAAAGCATTGTTGATGTAGAAAATGGTATCGTTCCTGTCGGCATACATGATATTGAACATGCTCAGTTCCTGCCTGTTGAGTGCCGCATAAAATTCTGTAAAATTTTTTGCTTTATTCATCTGATACCATTGGTCCAGCACGCCAATCTTCATGTTAGCCCCCAACCGCATAGAAAAAAAGCCCTGTTTGTTTTTCATGGTGGCGCCATATTTACTCCAGTAAACTTTTCTTTTTACATTGATAGGTATTCCTTTTATTTTCAGTTTGATGGTTTTCACTTCCAAATCAACCCACTGTCCCTCAAACTTATATTGCAAAGCATTGTTGGGGTTCATCTCCAGTTGATATTCATCAATCCTGTCGGGGTAGTTAACGGTATGCGCCCAGCCCAGGTTTTCATTTACACCGTGCAGAATGCAGGGACCACCTGCCAGCAAGCCACCAGTGATATTTAACCCTTCCTCACTATTGAGATGTGCTTCGTAAAAAGCCTGTGGGCCAGTGTTTGGTTGATGGGCATTAATTAACAAAAAGGCTTCGCCGCTGGTTGTTTTAGTTGAACTGATGGCCGCAGAATTACTTCCTTTCTGATTTAGTTCTGGAGCTTCCCATTCGCTGTTATTAAATATTCTGATTAATGCTTTATCGGCACCGTTAAAAATGGTTAGTGCAAAAACTGAGGAGGAAACATATTCTTTAACCGTTATTGGAAAGATCTTTTTATGCAGCAGCTCCTCCGGATGTTTTTTTGCGTATGCATTAATGCCTTGCACATAACCTTCGGCAAGTTTTATAAAAGCAGGTGTAAGGGTATTCCATTTTTCTTCGGTTATTTCCCTGCAACGAAAAAGTGCAAAAGCGTAGTCGCCTGCAGCACCACTTTTTCCCAACACGCTTGCCATCAGGTTTTTGGCAGGTAATATTACTTCCTGCAAACTTTTAAAATCATCCTCGGCTTGAGCCCAGGCCAGGCCGTAAGCTACTTCTGCATCAGTTTTAGCAAAAATGTGAGGTACACCAAATGAATCACGTACTATATCAATATTGGCGGGGTTGATTGGGGTTTGGGAAAAGCTGATTTTTAAAAATACAAAAGCCAGACACAGTAAAAATATTTTTTTCATTAAGTAAGAAGAATTTGAAATTGTGGATTGAATATTTATTGGTAAATAAAGTTACAGAATAAATTAACCTGGCATATTATTAAAATATCTGAGTATGGCGGAATAAAAAAACGATTTTTACCTTATCAACAAAAAATAACCGTTTTCATAATTTATATATCTGCCATCAAAGCTGTAGCTGCACTGGTACACATAGCCGCCCGTTGGCTGTTTGCTGTTTTTAAAATTACCATCCCATCCTGATGAAGGGTTGCTGCTTTCAAATACTTTTTGGCCATAGCGGTTATAAACGGCCAGCCTGAAAAACTGCAATGGCCTGGCTGAGCTTGCTTTAAAAATATCATTAAGCCCATCGTTATTGGGTGTAAAGCTGTTTGGAATAAATACTGGTACGGGGCAGGGTTTTACCATAACAGTAGTGGTTTTTAAAATAGGGCAACTGCTTATACGCTCGGCAGTAATTGTATAAACCGTGTTTTGAGTTGGGTAAAGCAGCAGGGTTTTATTGTTGAGCATTGAGTTGGTTGCCGGCTGCCAGGTAATATTATTTACATCGGCAGGTAAAATAATAAATGCGGTATCGCCGATGCAAATGCTTTGCAGGCGGGTGATGATTAGCGACGTATCAGAAGGGTTTATGTTGATACTGTCGGATGAAGTATTACCACAACTATCAGCAACGGTAACCCAATACTGACCGGGCATGGTGGCGTTATAAAATTCGGTGGTTTGGTTATCCTGCCAGCGGTAGCTCATATGACCCGTGCCTGCATGTAATACAATGTTTTTGCCGGGGCAGCTTAACGTATCCTTTCCTAAATTAACCGGGGCTGCTTTATCTTTCACTTCTAAGTAAAGGGTGTCTGTTAATGTGCAGCCGCCAAAGCCCACTTTAATGTTGCCACTAAAGGCTTGTAAATATTGTACATGCAATGTAGTATCTGTTTGGCTTAGTATTTTAATGTAATTGGTATCTACCTGCCAGTTGGTAATGCGTTTACAAAGTGGGTTGCGTATAATTTTAAAACTATCTAAAGGGTTATTGAGGCAATGATAACTTGTGCCAAAAAGTTTTATGGTATCGCAGATGCTTACTTCTTTGCAGATTTCAGTTTGGGTAAAAGTTTTTTCTACATAAGGGTCGGGTGTAAAATCAGTTACTGTAAGTGGCATATCGCCCACGTCGCTATAAGTAACATTATTTACCGGTAATGTATAAATACTACCTTTTTGGTAGATAACTGTATCCTTACCCAGACAATTACTGTTTGTTATTTGGTAAAAAGGTGAATTATCGGCTAAAAAAATGGGATTATTTGTACTTGTTGTACTTGCATCTAGCATCAATTGAAAATTGAGGATACCATTTGATTTAAAAGCTACATCTGCAGTAAATGCATAATTAGGAAAAGCAAGATTTGCTAAATTAATTTTTCTTTGCCCAATAATATCAAGGCTATTGTTGATTGTTATATAAATAAGACTGTTATCCGGAAAACCAAAAATAAAAGTAGGCCGGTTAAGTGTAAGCACTACATCGTTGTTGGTATTGATGTTGATATTTTCTGGTGGGTTTATAATTGCCGAATTATATAATTGTGTTTTTATTAAATTCAGATTGTCATCTAAAAGGGTAAGTATATGTGCACGGAAAACCGGTGGCAAAACCTGCCCCCAGCTATCAAGTAAAAATGTGCCTGTTGATTTACTGTAATTAATTTTTTTTAATGTAAAATAGTTCTGGTTATTACCTGCTGCATCATTATAGTACATAATGGTTTTCTGCTGCAGTATGCTGCCATCTGCTTTGTTTATTTTTACTATTTGTAAGCCATGTATGGCAAGGGGGTCTAAAGGATTGGCGGAATTATAATAAAAATGATTAAATAATACAATTGTATTTATGTTTTGAGAAACTAAGATTCTTTCTGCGCTATGAAATTTCGGTAAATCTGTATTGCCATATTTTTTACTCCACATAATATTACCAGATGGGTCTAATTTTATGATATTTGTCTTTGGTAAATCATCTGGGAAAGCCCCGTACAAATAGATTTCTTCATTTTCGCCGGTGCATAAACTACCACCCATATTAAGGGTAGGAAAATCAATACGTTTAAATTTTTTTGACCAAAAAAAATTGGCAGCACTGTCAAACTTCATAGCTCCATTTCCTCCGCCAAAAATTAAATTTGCTTTATCATCAACGGTGGTCAATCCTGCAGGAACTATTTGCGTAAATGGTGTAATGCGGAAAACTTTAAGCCAGACCAATTCATTTTTAGTACTGAATTTTGTTATATTATAATTTCTTTCGGGAGCCTCGCTATATCCATTAATATAAATGTTGTTGCCCGTATCCCTAACAGGGCTGTTTATGGTGTTACCAAAATAAGGCGATAAAAAACGGGTAAATGAAATAGAATCTACACACCCATTTTGCTGGCTAAAAACATTTTTAGGATAGATGAGCACCAACAATAAAATAATAAATAAAAATATTTTTTGCATAATTACTAAAATAAAAATTGCATGCGGATTGTATGATTTTACAATCCGCATGCAAATAATAGATTAAGGAATAACCAATACACCTCTAAACTCGTAGGCGAAATTGCTAAAGTTCTGTGTAGGCGGTGTTGTGGCCTGCGAAGCTGGGTTGCCAATACTAAAACAGTCTGTAGAATTTGGCAGTATTAATTTATTTTTTTTAATCTTATACATAAAATGTGTTTAGTTGTTATTAAATATTCACTAATACACATGCTTGAAGGGTTTATCTTTTGGCAGGGGATTTATCAAGGTTAAAAGAAAGCACTATGGAGGTTGATATTGAGGGATGACGGGATGTAAAAAATATATTGGATAAGCAAAATAACTGTTGCTTTTTATAATATGAGGGGGGGGGGGTACTTCTCATTGTTATAAAGTTTACTGTAATATAAAGTAAAAATTCCTGAATATAGAATTTAAGATTTATAAAAATGATTTGTATATGCCTCTTATCATCATTTTGTGTAAACTACTTTTCTAAATTATTTCTAAAAAAATAATTTGCATAATTCAAAACCAATGACTTACTTTGTATTTCAAAGTGCTTTTTATATGGACAATCAGCAACATCCCCTCGAAGATCTACAACACATTAAAAAGATGATGGAACGCAGCAGTCGTTTTATTAGTCTGAGTGGTTTAAGTGGTATAGCCGCCGGCATTAGTGCGTTGGTTGGAGCCTGGTTTGCCAGCCGAGAAATGCATTGTTGGGTAAAAGGCGATTGCCAGCTTGGCCTGCTGATAGACTCTGCCGGCGAGGGTTTGATTAATAGTCTGTTTTGGATTGCTACCCTAACTTTTATTGCGGCTTTTGTTTCGGCTTTTGTTTTTACATATCTACGAAGCAAAAAAAATGGCACGCCCATGTGGGGTACAACCACCATGCGTTTGTTGTGGAATACGTTTATACCTGTGGCCGTTGGCGGTATTTTTTTAATAAGAACGATGCAGTTGGGGGAGTTTCAACTGGTGGCGCCGGGTTGTTTAATATTTTATGGTTTGGCATTGGTGAATGCCAGTAAGTACACACTGGGAGAGGTAAGGTATCTTGGCTACGGACAAATTGTACTTGGCCTGTTTAATTTGTGGTGGCTGGGATATGGTTTGCAGTTTTGGGCCATGGGCTTTGGCGTGTTGCATATTGTTTATGGCGCCATGATGTGGTGGAAGTACGAAAGGAATAAATAGAAACTGAATGAAGAACCCGATAGAAAATCTTAATAAAATTTTTGACAGTCGTATTCGTCTGGGCATTATGAGCGCCCTGATGGTGAACGACGCAGTTAGCTTTAATGAATTGAAAGAACTGTTGGATATTACAGATGGCAATCTGGCCAGTCATTTAAAAACACTGGAAGAGAGTAGTTTTATAAAGTTTCAAAAAGGGTTTATCGGCCGCAAAACAAACACAACTTATACTATTACAAAGGCAGGTGAGAAAGAGTTTACAACGCACCTGGATGCATTGACGAAAATGATAGGATCTGTAAAATAAATTTTTTTGCACATTCACTTTGAAATACAAAGTACTTTTAAATTATGAGTAAATACCTAAAAACAACAAGAATATTTTTTGCTGTGTGGTTTATAGCCTCCATCTTAAATGGTTTTTTAAGTGGATTGAGCATCGCCTTTTTAAGCAGCCTATCAGTTGATGAAGCCATGAGTAACCTGTTTTTATCATTTGCATTATCGTTTGTTTTTAGCGCACCGGTGGTAGGACTGGTTTGGTTTATAACTATTGTAGCGCAGCTAAGTGATAAAAAAGGAGATTCATTATTTCAGTTTGTATTGGGTACAACACTGTGCTGTTCAATGGTTGCAGCCTTATTTTTTATTGTAACAATAGGCTCCGGATTTATAAACGCAAGATATCTAGCCGGTTTCAGCATTGTGTTTTCAGCGCTTAGCTCGGTTTTGTTTTTCAGAAAAAATATTAAAGCCAATGTATAAAGCTCATAACATATTTATCCGGTTACGTTCTAAGCTGCTAGTATTTCTTACGCATAATATGGCTTTGCCGCTGTTGCAGTTTGTGCGCAGGCCGCAGTTGTTTCCTTATTCAGTTGAGCAGCTTAAGAATTTTCCAAAGGGTAGTCTGGGTTTTGACTTAGTTTATTTTTTAGAGCAGCGAAATCTGAAACTGTTGCCGCATTATGCCAAGCACGACATCAAACATATTTTGTTGCAGTACGATACTACCGATGAAGGCGAGGTTTGTCTTCAATGCTTTATGTTGGGCAACGGACATATTTCTTTTCCGGTGGCGGCAACAGTGTTGTATGGTTTTGTTACCATGCCCGAGTATTGGAGCAAATTCAGCATAGCATATAAGCGAGGAAGAAGCAGTATCAAAATTAAAAACTGGAAATGGTTTAGCATTTTACAACAACCCACACAATCATTGATTCATCAAATAAATAATCATGCAAAAAATTAATTTCTTAATTACTGGATACTGGTATTGTATTGAACTCTTCTTTATACAACTTATAAAAAAATAAACATGAAAACAGCAACACTCAAATTATCATTTTTATTTACAGGGGCTATTTTGTTTAATATTGTTTTCTGGCAGGAGAAAATGGCCATCAATGCATTGTTATTTGATGCTTTTATTTTATTCTCGGTTTTTAATTTATACCCGGCTGCCTTTACCAAACCAGCGATGAAATGGCTGTTGCTGGCACATGTTGTAACCATGGTTACACTGGTTGTACATAACACAATGCTCAGCAAACTGGCGTTCAGCATTACGCTGATGTTGCTGCTGGTGTTTGTGCAATTTTTACATCGCTCGGTTTGGTATGCAGCCGCATCTGCCATGGGTAATTATTTACTCTTTATATTTTCTTTTCTGGAAGATATCCGACTTATAAAAATGACCGACCTGCGTTCCATCGGCGTAAAAAAGGCACTGCGGTTTTTAATTATACCAGTGATGATTGTTACAATATTTGTTATTATCTATTCATTTTCAAATACTGTTTTTCAGGATGTGATAAATACGGTGGGCATTGCGCTGCAAAACTTTTTTACCCGTTTCTTTGAATGGTTTAACTGGCAGCGGTTTGGATTTTTAATGCTGGGTTTATATGTTACTGGTGGACTGTTGCTGAAAATGAGAAGCAATTATTTTTCGGAGAAAGAATTTTCGCAAACGAATAACATGGTTCGCCGTAAACATGATCTGCAAAAATGGAAACAAAGCGCCGTTTTCGAAATGCTCACTTTGTTTATGGGCCGTTTTGCAAATGGCGTAATGGCGCTGCGTAACGAGAATACCGTAGGAATCATTAGTTTGATAATGCTCAACATCTTACTGCTGTTTATCAATGTGATTGACATAGTTTATGTTTGGTTTGGGTTTAGCTATCATGCCAATCTTAACCTTACAACTTATGTACATGAAGGCGCAGGGATGCTGATATTTTCCATTGTGCTGGCCATGCTGGTACTATTGTTTTTCTTTAGAGGGAATCTAAATTTTTATAAAAAGAACAAATGGCTGCGTTATGGTGCGTATGCCTGGATTTCACAGAATGCAATACTGGTTGCATCGGTGCTGCTGAGAGATTATTACTATATAGAGCACATGGGACTTGCATACAAGCGTATTGGTGTACTTGTATTTTTAGCCATGGTTTTGTTTGGGTTGATAACGGTGTTTATAAAAATTCATCAGCGTAAAACGGGTTATTATTTATGGCGGGTAAACGGCTGGTTTGCCATTGTGCTGCTGGTTGCAGCTTCTTGTGTGCATTGGGATGAAACCATTGCCCGGCATAACTTGGCGCACAAAAACAGTGTTCCGCTTGACATTAAATTTTTACTTACCCTTTCAGATAAAACACTACCCTTGCTTGAGCAAAACAAAGATGTGTTGAGCAGGGCCGCTTTTGTTAAGGGTGGCGAAGGGGATTACCTCTATCGTTCTAATCTTACGCCGATGGAGTTGTTTGAAATGCGTAAACAGGATTTTTTTGCAGAACAAAAAAAATATACCTGGTTGTCGTGGAATTTGGCTGATGATATTGTGAAGAGGCAACTTTTAAAAACTAAGATTGCATCGGCTGTAAGATAAAAAACTAGCCATAGCCATATGGAGAAGGTCAAAATAAAATATCCCACTAAAACACAAAGTCCACAAAGAAAATTTTTAAAATAAATCACTTTGTGGACTTTGTGTCTCCGTGGGATAAATATTAAAAATCAAGCCCCATTGCCAAATACATAATTGGTTTTCCTTTAAAGAAACCGCTCATTGGCCAAGCCACATCATATTTTAAAAAATACCCAAGCAGCGTACTCCTGGCACCAAAGCCATAGCCACCAGCAAATGGGCCAATGCCTCCGGCTTTTACTTTTACCTGCACCGGTGTTTGGCCATAAACTACTTGTGGGCGTTTAATACTGTTATAATTACCATTCCAGGCTGTACCTAAATCAATAAATTGTACAATCTGAAAATTATTTAAGAAAGAATTATTAATAGTACGGTCGAAAAAGGTTGATACAACCGGTAACCTGAACTCACTATTAATTACTACAGCATTGTTACCATTGGCTACATTCTGGGTATATCCACGCATATTTACAGCCAGACTTTGAAAAGCGTAGTCCTGATCTTGAGCCGGCGGGTTGTTGGTATTAAAATATCTTTCCTTAATTACCTGGCCAGTGTTCAGGTCAAATTTCTGATTCTGCCCAAACATCATCCAGCCATCCACACCGCCCAAATAATAAATGATTTTTTGATTACCCCAGCTAAAATCACCAGCAGCCCTGCCTGCCCAAATGAAGTTTCGGTAAATAGGATAATAATACCGGGCATCGAAACCTAAATTAAAAGTAGTTGGCCCGTTGGCAAACTTTACTTTATTGATCTGCCGGTTCCAGTCGATAAAAAACTTATACCGCATACCATTCAAAATATTCATGGCAGGTGCTAAAGTATTATCATACACATATTCCAGGTGTGTGGTTGAAAACAATGTTTTATCATCAGGAATTTTTAATCTGGAATGATCAGCCGGATTAAAGGGGTTAATAGGAGAATATACAAATTTGTCGGACCGGATGCCGGTGGACAGACGGATACTTTTTGTGGCATCAAATGGATAAGATACATTAACCTGGTAAAGGTTGGTAAATGTTTTACCAAGAACTAGTACGGGGTTATTCGTTGAATCATAACCAGTAAAATTTGCCTGCTGTACATTGCGGTAATAAGTAGCGCCCCAGTCAATTCTGCGTTTGAGGTTCTGATAGCTCATCAGCCATTCGTTATCTTTTAAATTAAATCCAATTTTAAATCCGCCGGTTATTTTTACATCTTCCAACAATTCGGTGGTACCCAGTCTTATGAGGCCATTAAGTACCGAACCTGAATTTAACATGATGGGTCCCTGACCATATTGATAAGCCTGGTAGCGGTTAACTAAAACGCCAGAACTAAAGCCTGCCGATCCGTAATCAACCGAAAACTTTGGCGGCTTGTAGCGGTATTTTTTTATGGTTTTTAAAACATCATACTTACCGGCTTGCATAGCAACAACAGCTTCTTTTCCACCGCTGCTGTCTTTTTTATCATTACCAAATTCTGTTTGAAAAAAATCATCTTCTTTTTTTGCAGCATCAGCCTTTTTTGCAAACTTATTAACGGCTGCCGTGTCTTTAAATTCGTTCATGATTTTTTTCATGTACTCGGTTGGCTGTGCTGTTATATTACGTCGGCGCAACACGTTTTCATCAATCTTTAATTTGTACAAAGTTTTTTCATCGCTCTGGCGGGTAACTTCGCTTACTTGGTTATTATCGCCTGCAATACGGGTTTCGGCTAATGTGCTCTGGTAATTGGTAAGCGGAAAAGAATAGGCAGAATCACTGGATATGGAAACCACTGCAACCGAATCAACATCAGTTTTTTTATAAACCCTTAAAGTACTGTCTACTTCTTTGGCCGATGGATTACGTAAAATCAAATCATTTATTAAAACTAGCGTATCCAATCCCTCTTTTTTTGTGGTGAAGAAACCGGCATAGCGATTGCCAACACCATTCTCATCGCTTACAAACGTAAAATGGTTTTCGTTGTACTGCATCGGATAACGGGCATTACCATATTTTAAATTCGATAATTGAGTAATCTGGTTTAGCTCGGGTTTATCGCCAAAATTGGTAATTAAAAAGATATTGTACTTGCTGTTGCTGGGTAAAATAGTGTCGCCGGTTTTAGCAGCCGGGTTTGGCCGGTTGCTAGCAAAGATGATACCCGTTTTATTAGGAAATGCAACAAAAGATGCATCCAGATTATCGTACACATCGTTGGTTATCTGTTTTATCTTTTCATTCTGTAATTCAAGCGTATAAATATCAGTGTGTCCGTTTTTAACAGCACTCAGCAAAAGCGTATTGCTGTTCAGCATATATTTGATATCCTGTATTTGGTCGAACTGTTTGGTAAGATCAATCTTGTATTGTTTTGCACGTGTAATAATATCGTACACAAACAAATTTAGTTTTCCTTCTTTGCTGTATATCACTGTTATTCTGGTTCCCTTGGGATCCCATGCCATCATAGGATAATTGGGATTCATCTCATTTTTGTAACCGCGAATGCCGTATTTAAGCAGGGTTTTGTTTTCGTATTCATCGTTATAAATAACACGCACAATACCTTTTTTAAATTGTGTAACTACATAAGAGTTGTTGCGTTTTACCGGGTTTACATTAAAGCGGAAATAATCAAGGCGGGTGTTTATGTCAAAACCATCAACATAACTTCCCTTGGGGTAGGGCTTTCTTTTGCTGATGTCTTTGGAATATTTTTCATCCGAGTAATCCATAAATTCAATCAGCACATCCTTAAATTTCTTTTTACAAACTTGCAGGCAGGCTTTGTTTAAATTTTTATAGAGCGTGGCCAAATACAGTAGATAAGTAACATTTTCTTTTTTGTATTTCTCTTCTATAAAATACCAAAAAGCATGACCAGCAATTTGTGGTTTTTTAAAAGCAAATTTGCTAAACTTGTTGTAATTGCCGCTCAGCATTTCGCTTTTCAATTCATCATCCAGCTCGGTACTCCAATTTTGAGCTAGATAATTAATGTAACCGTCGGTCATCCATTTGGGCAAATCTAGTAGCGCTTGGTTGCCAGCAATTTCGCCAATATCATCGCCAAACAATTTATTTTCGGTCAATATCTGTGCAATGCCTTTACGTATTTGAAATTTCAGTTTTTCATGGTCGGCCTCAAAATAAACCACCACTTTATTGTTTACTAGTTTGGTGCCGCCGTTGTTTTGCCAATCGATACCAAGACCAATATTACTTTGCTGCATATCGGCATACTCATTGTATAAAATGATATTGGCCCTGCGCTGTAAACTGTATTCGGCTGCAGCTTCCATACCCGGCAATTCTTTCTCGGCACTTTGGGCTATAAATTTGGCAAGCTCTTCTCCGTTTTGATAATAATAAATATTGAAATTGCGGGTTTGATAGTAATTCCATTTAAATTTTTTAAACTGAACCCTATTTTTTCCAAATTCAACAGCATTTACCTGTCCATGGGCAATTGAAGCACTCATTATAAGGAAAAAGGAAATTAGAGATATTCTGCTGAACTTTGCCATACTTAAATATTGATATTGAGTATTAAAATTACTTTATTCGGGTTAATCATTAAAAAACAATTTAATTGCCATTATGTTAAAAATTAAATCTTTTGTTTTTAGTCCCATACAGGAAAATACGTATTTACTGTATAACGAGTTTAGCGAATGTGTGATAATTGACCCCGGATGCTACTTTCCCGAAGAAAATGATGAGCTGAAAAGCTTTATTACACAGAGCAAATTAAAACCGGTAATGCTGCTTAATACACACTGTCACCTTGATCATGTTTTTGGAAATAAATTTATTGCTGAAACATACGGACTAACCTTGCAACTGCATCAAAAGGAGAAAAAACTGCTGGATTATGCGCCCACATCCGGTTTAATGTACAATTTGCCTTTTGATAATTACACTGGCGAATATATTTATTTACAAGAAGGCGATACCATTAAACTAGGCGATGATGAGCTGAAAGTGATTGAAGCACCTGGGCATTCACCGGGGCATATTTGTTTTTACAACGCCAAGCAAAATTTTATCATCAGCGGCGATGTATTGTTTAACCGCAGCATTGGCCGTACCGATTTACCGGGTGGCGATCATGAAACATTGTTGAAAAACATCAGAGAGAAATTATTTGTGTTGCCCAGTGAAACCAAAGTTTATAGCGGGCATGGGCCCGAAACTACAATTGGAGAAGAAAAAAAGTACAATCCGTTTTTTAAGTGAAAGCTATCGGATTGACTGACATAGTTCCATAAGTACCCCATTGGTGCCTTTTGGGTGTAAAAA
The DNA here is from genome assembly GCA_046595125.1 of Ferruginibacter sp. Lineage (GTDB taxonomy): Bacteria > Bacteroidota > Bacteroidia > Chitinophagales > Chitinophagaceae > Ferruginibacter. The sequence goes on along the minus strand of JBKJPN010000068.1, from coordinate 253 downwards.
ACAAACCAGTTTATTATCAGCACCTTGTTTTGGTTCTGCATTCAGCAAAACAAAACCTTCAGCTTGCAGGCGTTTCATTTCTGCTGTAATATCTGCCACATCAAAAGCAATATGGTGCAGGCCTTCACCCTTGCGTTCAATAAATTTTGCTATCACACCGTCGGGGTCAGTACTTTCTAAAAGTTCTATCTTGGTTTCGCCTTTTTGAAAGAAGGCAGTGTTTACTTTTTCGCTCTCTACCAGTTCTGTCTTG
>JBKJPN010000115.1:0-16404 GCA_046595125.1 Ferruginibacter sp. | reverse complement strand
TTTAACCTTTAACAGGATGGTGAAAAATCCCGTTGTGCATGTAGCAGGCCTCGGCGGATCATACCGTTACCTTAAAGCTGGTTTCCCCGATGTACCTGGTAATTACCAGAGTACTTTTTTCACTACCGAATTGGAATTGCAGAACCCAGGTGTAACTTCTACATTAATGTCTGGTAATAGTTATATCATGTTATCTGGAAATAACATCTTGAACAATAATAATGTTAATCCAAATGGAGGGTCAATTGTAGATCCAGATGAAGCCCCCTTTAATAATGTTGGGGCTGCAACCGGAAGTGTTAGGATTAATGGAAATGTTCAAACCTTGGTGTACAGAGTATATTTGAAAAGTGGAACTGGTTCAGATTTTCCATGGTCTGCTCCTCAGGCTGTAATAAATGGAGCCACCCGTAATCCATTTACTGGAGATATTTGGTATGTGGCAGCCAGTTTGGACAAACCTGGTCAGCAAGTATCTGGCAGCGTGTTTATTGATAAAGATATTTCAGATAACAATATTCATACTTCATTTGGATTACCGAATGACGAGACCAATGCTGGGGGAACACTGTATGCTAATTTAATAAATAGTGCTAACCAGGTAGTGGCTACCCAACCTTTAACAAGCGGGTCTTATTTATTTGATAACGTTGCTGTAGCAAATGGTTATACGGTACAGATAAGTTCAACACAGGGAGTGGTAGGCCAGCCCAAACCCGCAACTACATTGGCAGCTAACTGGACGAGAACCGGTGAATTTATTGGAACCGGAGCCGGAAGTGATGGCAACACGGGAACCTCCAGTTCCTTCAACATTGGTGCCGCTGGCATTCAAAACAATGTTGACTTTGGTATCAAATCAGGCTTTTGTCCAGCTAATATATTATATGCCAATCCTATTGGGCCAACTGATTATTTTGGTGGATTTGAAGTAACACCTGCTGCGCAGAATTTCTTTCCTAATGGAGTAAATTTAAGTAGTGGCCCTGGCCGTTTGTATGCACAAACCCCGTTAGCTGGAGCTAATTATAGCGTTACTGGCAATACAAATTCATTTGATAATACCCTGAGTTCCTTTAATGCTTTAAGTGGAAACAGTCAGCTTGTTGTAAAGCCAACAGCAAGTCAGGTTGTTTATTACTTGGTGGATAGTGCCGGTAGATATGCAAGTGGTCCAAATGCAGGCCAGCAGACTTATTTCCTTGACGGGCCAAAAGGTGCTTCGTTTAAAGGATGGTTTGCCAATGCGTCTGGTACCAATGCGATAGTGAAGATTAAAATCTATAATGCGGAAAATCCTGCCCAGGTTTATTTGGATGATAACATTACAGTAGCTGGCATAGGAGCAAGTAGCTGGACATATTGGAACAAACCATGGGAAATACCATTAGGTGCTCCTAAACCAAAGAAACTGCGTTTCGATATTATATCAGTAAATGGAGTGCCGTTCACAATAGACGACCTGTGTTTTGTTGAGCCGCAACTTAGTCCTTTACAAATTACATTGTCTGACTTTACAGTATCTAAGTCTTCATGTACAGCCAATCTGTTGTGGAAGACTTCATCAGAAAGTAACAGCGATCGTTTTGAAGTGGAAGTGGCTACCAACGGTAGTGCAGTTTACTCAAAAACGGGTACAGTAGCAGCGGCTGGCAGCAGCAGTACCGAAAAAACATATCAGTACAGCTACGCCATGCAGCCGGGCACAATTTATTATTTCCGGTTGAAGATGATTGATAAGGACGGGTCATTTAAATACAGCGATATTCGTTCTGCCAATTGTAACTACAAGGGAGGAATCGTTATAGCGCCTAACCCAGTTATAAAGAGCTTTACCATAAAAGGTATGGAAGCAGGTCGCAATGTAATTACCATATTTGCAGATAACGGGCAACTCGTTAAAACCCAAGTAAGTGCTCAGGTGCAGGAAGTGATAGATATCTCTAGCCTGGCTCCTGGTTTGTATGCGGTAAAAGTAATGAGCGAAAAAGGAAATATGGTGGTAGAAAAAATAATCAAGAAATAAGAAGAAGTTCGATAACCAAGCACAAGTAAAAGATGTCCCCCCGCCTTAACCGGGGGGCTCTTTTCTTTTGGACCTGTCTTGCCTCGAAAATATTGTTACAATTTGCCGAATAAAGTTGCTTAGTCCGAGAACTAAGCCTATATTTACTTTCCCCTCACAGATAACCCTGCTCGTCGGCAGGAATATTTTTTCGATTAAAAATTAAATGAAGTATTAAACAGCATTAGTGCCGTTTGTTTCTTCTAATATATTCATAATCCTTTCAAAAACAGCTAGACTGAATTTTGTCTTGATGTTCGAAATCCTATGATTCTAAGTTGAATTTATTCATCCAATACTATTGAAAGTTACTACTTGCCTTAATGGGTATTGCTTATATCTGTAACATTTAATTAAACAAGATGAAAAAAATCTCAACGCTTAAAAACAAAGCAATTAAAGTAACTGTATTTATTCATTTATTGGTAGTCTGTATTAATTCCAATACCCTTGCCAACGATTGGTTGCACAGCAACTATAAAGCCATAAGTGCAGCTACACAAATGACAGGTATTGGTAATTTACCAGTCGTATTAACGCCCCTTATTGGAAATTGTATTAATGCAGTTCCTCAACTACAGTGGTCAAGTTTGCAGGAAAGTAACAGCAAACACTATGAAATTCAAAGAAGTGTTGATGGTCTAAATTTTAGCAAAGTAGGTTCTGTTAAGGCTAAAGGTAGCAGCGATCTGGAAGTTGTGTACAACTATAAAGATGTTAGCGCCGAAGCGGGCCTAAATTATTACCGCTTAAAACTAATTGATAATGATGGTGTTTTTCAATACAGTAATATTGAAGCAATAGATGTTATTATTGCCGGCATAAAAATTACAGGTAACTACCCTGGCCCTTTTACTGAAGAAATAAATGTGAATATTTTGAGTGCATGGGTTAGCCCCGCAGTTATTTGTTTACTGGATTGTAGCGGTAAGATAATCGTAAGCCATCAAATCAAACTGTTTAAAGGAAATAATAAATCCACGTTTTACAATTTAGGCTATTTAAACAGGGGCATTTACTACATCAAGATACAGGCTGGTACCACATCGGTTACACAAAAAATCGTAAAATGATTTGCGGCACTGGCTCAGATTAGCCTAGCCACCTCCTGTAAATAATAGGTTAGGAAAATTCATGTATTAATTCCTGTACGGAAGTCGCAACGGGATAAAAGGAAATTAGTTTATCAATTACTTCTTCAACTAGTGCATCTGGGCAGCTTGCGCCGCTGGTGATGAGTATTTTAACGCAATGCTGTTCAGGCAAAAAGTTTTCTTTTAGTTGCTCCTGTTTAGTGTGCATATTGAAGTGTTTGATTTCTTTTGCAGAAGCGATTTTTTCTTTATCAGAAATAAAATAAGTGGGTAGTTTGCCTTCGCATAATTCTACCAGGTGCGATGTATTACTGCTGTTATATCCGCCCACTACTATCGCCAGATCGGCTTCAGTGTCAAGTAAACCAAATACAGCCGATTGATTATCGAGTGTAGCATAACATAATGTATCCCGTGTATCGGCAAAGCGTTCTTCAATATTACTATCATCAAGTTGGTAATTTACAAGCATCACCTGTTTCAGAAAATCAGATATATCTTGTGTATCGCTGGCCAGCATCGTAGTTTGATTAACTACGCCAATGCGTTCAAAATCTTTAGCGGCATCAAATCCCGGGCTGTATTTACCAGCAAACTCTTTACCAAAATCAGCAATGTTTCTCTCGCCGGTAATAAATTTACTCAATGCAATGGTATCTGCCATGTCGTTCACAATTACTGTGGGTGTGTGTGCCGACGCATGGGAAAATGTAGCACGGGTTTCCTCATGAGTTGGTTTGCCATGTACAATTACCGTGTAATTTTTTTTAGCAATTTGCTCACTTCTGTTCCAAACTTTTTCAACAAAGGGGCAGGTTGTATTATACTTGTGAATTTCTATGCCAATGTCGCTCAGCTTTTTCTCTATATCAAGTGTAGTCCCAAATGCAGGAATGATAACCACATCATCGCTTGTGAGTGTTTCAAAAGGAATGACTTGTTTACCGTGTGTGTCTTGTAAAAACTGAACGCCTTTAGCCAGCAAGTCAGCATTTACTTGTGGATTGTGTATCATCTCACTTAATAAAAAAATTCGTTTGCCAGAATTTTCTTCAATCGTTCTGAATGCAATTTCAATGGCATTCTCAACCCCATAACAAAAACCAAAATGACGGGCAAGGAATATCTGTACAGGCCCAAAATCAAGCAGGGTGGGCGTAAAATCCTTTTTCATCTTATCCAGCTGCTTTCTTTTATTTTTTATGGCTGCAATAAGCGGACTGCGGTATATAATAGGAACATCAAATTGTTTCATAGTAAAATATAACAGTTGCAAAGGTACATGGTTGATGCGTAAATTTGGCGTGTGTGAATGTAAGCGCCAGTGTGTATTTTTGGATACCTATAAATCTTTACATGGAAGAAAGCATTAAAATAAATTATAGAAGGGCGAACTGGATTGCCAATACAAATATTTATGAAGTAAATATCAGGCAATATTCGGTTGAAGGAAGTTTTAATGCTTTTGCCAAAGCTATACCAAGGATGAAGGATATGGGGGTGGAGACGCTTTGGTTTATGCCGGTTCATCCAATCGGAAAACCTAATCGAAAAGGAATTTTGGGGAGCTACTATTCAATCAGCGATTTTAAAGCCATTAATCCTGAGTTTGGAACCGCTGCTGATTTTAAGAATTTAATAAAAATGGCGCATGCGGCAGGCATGAAAGTAATTATGGATTGGGTGGCCAATCATGCTGCTTGGGATAATGTATGGACAAAGAAACATCCCGAATATTTTGTACGAGATGAAGCAGGTAATTTTAAACCACCCTACGACTGGACAGATGTTATTCAAATTGATCACAGCAATGAGGCGCAGCAGGATGCCATGATAGATGCGATGAAATTTTGGGTAACCGATTTTGATATTGACGGTTTTAGGGCCGACCTAGCACATTTAACGCCGCTTACATTTTGGAAAAAAGCCCGAACAGACATTGAGCCTTTAAAGTCCAATCTGTTCTGGTTAGCCGAATCGGAAGAAATAAATTACCATGAAGTTTTTGACGCGACTTTTACCTGGGAATGGATGCATTGTACAGAAAATTTCTTTAAAAGCCATGGAGAAATCAGCGGCTTGTATGAAGTATTGGCAAAATACAATGCAGTTTTTCCGGAGGATGCATACCGCATGTATTTCACCAGCAATCATGATGAAAACAGCTGGAATGGAACTGAGTTTGAAAAGTATGGCGATATGGCCAAAGCCCTAGCTGTATTTAGTTGTACCTGGAACGGCATACCCATGATTTACAGCGGACAGGAACTGCCAAATATGAAGCGACTACAATTTTTTGAAAAAGATATTATTGAATGGGCGGATGAAAACCAGTTACATGATTTTTATAAAACCCTGTTGACGTTGCGTAAAACAAATCGGGCGTTAAGGGCCGCTGATGATACTTGCAGTACTTTTCATGTCATTACCGATGCAGGAAAAAAAATAATGGCCTACCTGCGGAAAAATGAAGACGATGAAGTGCTTGTCTTTTTAAATTTATGTAACAAAGAAACTGCTTTTACCATTAAGGACAGACTTGTGACAGGTAACTATACAAATGTCTATAGCGGCGAAACGTATAATTTTATTCCTGACGGATTTATGAAAATGAAAGCATGGGCGTATCTGGTTTTTGAAAAAAAATAATGACCGGTAAATAAAAACCGCAGTTTTAAACTGCGGTTTTTATAATAAGGTTATATCGTTTTTATTAATTCTCCAACGAAATTGGGTATTCATAAACACCATCATAACCCGGATAAAATCCACTGATATTAATACTCCTGTTAGTGCCTACTGCTGCTTTTAACTCCTCTAGGCTCTTTACTTCTTTGTCATTAATTTTTAAAATAATGAAACCGTCTTTCATTCTGGTTTGATCATTCAAAGCACCACTGTTTATTTTCTTAACAATAACACCACCGCCAACGCCATAGTCCCGGGCCTTTTTGGAATCAAGCGTAATGAAATCGGCACCCAGTGCATCTACTAATATATCGGCTTTAACAATATCGTAATTACCTGCGCTGTTTTTAAGTGTAACCATCACTCTGCTTTCTTTTCCATTCCGCAGGTAAGTAACCGGTAGTTTATCTCCGGGTTTTTGGCGGCTGATGAAACCTTGCATTTCGGCACCACTGGTAATTTCTTGGTCGTTTATTTTTTTGATGATATCGCCTTTCCGAATGCCGGCATCAAAAGCGCCACCATCTTTGGGCACGTCCGATACGTATATACCTTCGGTTCCCAATGGGATTCCACTTCTCTTTTTATCATCATCATTTAAATCGCTTGCATTTACGAAGCTTACACCCAGAAAGCCTCTTTGTACGGTACCAAACTTAATCAGGTCGTCAATTACTTTTTTTACAATGTTTACAGGTATGGCGTATGAATAGCCTGAATAATAACCAGTAGGTGATGCGATTGCCGAGTTAATACCAACCAGTCTGCCGTCGGTATTTATCAAAGCGCCACCACTGTTTCCCATATTCACTGCGGCATCTGTTTGTAAAAACGACTCAACGCCTAAATTTGAATTACCCGATTTGTCTTTATTCAATCCAAGTGTTCTTGCTTTAGCACTTATGATACCGGCAGTTACTGTGGTTTCTAAGTTTAAAGGATAGCCAATGGCAAGAACCCATTGCCCGATTTTTACATCATCGGAGTTGCCGTAAAGCAAAAAAGGTAAACCGGCAGCCTCAACTTTAATAACAGCTAGATCGTAAGAAGGATCAGTACCAATTACTTTTGCTTTGTAAGTTTTTTTATTGCTGAGGGTTACGTCTATCTCATCGGCATTTGCCACAACATGGTTATTGGTAACTATGTACCCGTTATCACTGATGATAACACCCGAGCCACTTGCTCTTTGCTCTGGAATGCTGTTGCGGCCACGGCCACCAAAAAGTTGGCTAAGCATATCATCATCAAAAAAATCGCTAAATGGATTATTGGGTTGTTGCTGCTTTGGTAAACTGTTGTTTACCTGCTTGGCATTTGTTTTTGTTTTGATGTGCACAACGGCTGGCGTAGCTGCTTCAGCAGGTATTGTAAAATCAATGGCATTTGGAGCTGTAGTTCCATCACCAAAACCTGCATACTTGTAATTGGAAGGTACAACACCAGCTTCCTGCCCGGCATATACATTTCCTTTTGCAAAGAAAGTACCATAGCCCCAAACAACGGCAAGCGCAGTTACAGCACTAATGGCAACAGTAAAGAAAAGTTGTTTCAATTTCATTTTCGTAGGTTTTATTTGGTTCAACAATTTTAATAATTTTTTGTTTCAAACACGTGAATACTTTAGCAAGTCCCGTGCCTGTTGGTACAAAATAACGAAGCAATGACAAAATGTACTTTCCCAACTGCCATCTTTAACAATTAATTAGGAAGAGTTTCGTAGATGGAATTTATTTAAAAAAAATTTTTTCTATCCCTCCTTCTTCGCTTCGATCTTCGCCTCACCCTCTCCATTTAGGAGAGGGACGGGGTGAGGTCGCTTCAATCTCCGCCTCACCCTCTCCACTTTTGGAGAGGGACGGGGTGAGGTCGCTTCGATCTCCGCCTCACCCTCTCCACTTTTGGAGAGGGACGGGGTGAGGTCGCTTCGATCTTCGCCTCACCCTCTCTCCCCAGCCTGTCGAAGGATGGAGAGTCCCGATAGCTATCGGGAGGGGTGAGGTCATAAAGTTAACAAAAACTGCATCGTATCCACGCCGTCCGCATAATCCATTAATGTTGGTGTTTGTGCTTTTCCAAATTCAATTCCTTGGTGGCCGCAAATACATTGAATATCCTCTACTGAATTTAAATCTGCCAACAGCTTTTCTTCGCAGGAATAAAAATTATAATTGAGAACACTGATGGCTGTAAAAATGGCATCGTTTTCCAGTATTAAGGCGCTGCCATTTGTCATATAATATACGTTGTTCAATAACGCAATGGAGAGTTGATAGTCATAATTATTTTTAAATTTATGATGATCTTCAAAAAATTTATACTTGTCAAATGCCCTCAAAAGGGGCACAAAATCATAGCCCACAGGTACATATAATTTAGTAACATTACGGCAACCAAGGCCAAAATACTGATGCACATCATCGGCCAAATTATTCAATTCATTGTCAGTTTCTATTCCCGTTAAAACGGCTACAGATGTACGGTTACGACGAATAATATTTGGATATTTAGAAAAATACTGTTCAAAATACCTGGCCGAATTATTACTGCCGGTGGCAATATAGGCATCGCAACCTTTCAGCATTTCAGCAAATTGAATCTGTTCGGCAATTGCTGGTTCCCATTCAATCATTTTTGCAACCAGGTGTTTTAATAGTACATCATCTTTTGATGATAATTTAATGGTTTGTTTATGTCCGCTAACGAATACACAAAGCATATCGTTGAATCCAACCATTGGTATATTGCCTGCCATTACAATTCCAATATTCTTTCCGCCCACATTATCATCCAGATGATAATGGTTTGTCCAGGCTTCCAGTTTTTCTTTTTCTAAATAGGCGGCGCAAATATTTTTTGTTGCCAAATCAATAAATTCGGGGATAAACCAACCGTTGTGTGCGGCGGCTTTAGATTTTACTAATTGCCATTCCTCTTCATTAGACAGTAAATATTTTTGTAAGCGGACTAATATTTCAATTCGTTTTTGTAAATTCATGTGGTTATTATTAAATTGCACTCAGTTCCATAAGGAAGTTTTAAAACCAAAATTACGAAGGATGGCTATAAAGATCACAGATGAATGTATAAACTGCGGTGCCTGCGAACCGGAATGTCCTAATAACGCCATTTACGAAGGTGGTGTAGAGTGGGCCATTTCTGATGGTACGACCATTAAAGGTATGTTTAAATTGATGGACGGTACCGAGGTGGACGCTGATCAACGGCATACTCCCGTTAGCATGGATGTATATTATATTACGCCAAACAAATGTACCGAGTGTCAGGGTTTTCACGAAGAGCCACAATGTGCGGCGGTATGCCCGGTAGATTGTTGCGTACCGGATGAGATGTATGTGGAGACGGTGGAGCAGTTGACTGCCAAGAAAGACAGCATGCATATTTAATGGGCTGAGTACCGAGCTTTTCAAACTCACGACTCACCATGGCGACTTACGATAAAAATTTTAAGGCTTCAAGGCCTATATAGGCAGGTGATATTTCCTGCATCATGGCGAGGGTATTGAAAAATACTTTCGCCTTTTTTGTTTCATCTAATTATGGTAAATTGTTGTATGAATAAATTTTTACCGATTGTTTTTGCTTTGTTCATTTTTGTTTCCTGTAAATCAAAGAAACAGCAGGAAAAAATACCCGGTGCCTTTGATAAACTGGGAATGATGAATACCGACAGGGAGTTTTCGAAAATGAGTGAGGAAAAGGGTATGAAGACGGCTTTTATTGAATACCTCGACAGTAATGGTGTTTTGCTCCGCCCCGGTTATTTACCCATTGCTGGTGCTGATGCCATTGATTACCTGATACAACAGAATGACACAGATTATACCCTTACCTGGGAGCCTCGTAATGGAACCGTGGCTCGGTCGGGAGAACTGGGATACACCTATGGTATTTATGCATTACGGCCTTCGCAAAAAGATACCGTTATTTACGGTACTTATGTAAGTATCTGGAGAAAAGAAAGAGACGGAACCTGGAAATATGTGTTGGACAGTGGTAACGAAGGAATCAGCAAAGGTCGCAGCGGCATAGAAGAACCTTAAAGTTGAAAAAATGTTAAATCAGCATCAAATCTTTTTTTGCATAAAAGCCATGCCTATATTTCGTTTCTTTGCAAAACAACCCGAAACATCCGAATGAAGAAAAAAATAGCATTGATAACCGGAGGCTATTCCGGCGAAGCAGTTATCTCTTATTTAAGTGCCAATTCCATCGAAAAAAATTTGGATACCGAAAAGTGGGAAGTTTATAAAATAGATATAAATCCAACTGGTTGGAATTATCTGGCGCCTAATGGAGAAAAATTCCCGATAGATAAAAATGATTTCAGCATTACACTTAATGGTAGTAAAATTATTTTTGATGCCGTGCTTGTAAGTTTGCATGGTACACCCGGCGAGGATGGAAAACTGCAAGGATATTTTGATACACTCAATATTCCTTATAGCACCTGCGATACAGCAACAGCCGCACTAACCTTTAACAAACGTTATACAGTTGCCGTGGCTTCTTTTGCAGGCATGCATGTAGCCAAGTCGGTTCATTTATTTAAAGATAAACCGCAAACTACCGATGCGATTTTGAAAACTTTAAAATTACCCGTTTTTGTTAAGCCCAATAACGGAGGCAGCAGCATTGGCATGAGTAAAGTAAAAGAAGCCGGCGAACTGCAGGCGGCGCTGGAGAAAGCTTTTATGGAAGATGACCAAGTGCTGGTAGAAGAATTTATTAAAGGAAGAGAATTAACAATTGGTGTTTTTAAATCAAAGGGAGAAGTAATAGCTTTACCGATTACAGAGATTATTGCAAAAAATGAATTTTTTGATTTTGAGGCCAAGTATAAAGGAGCCAGCGATGAAATTACGCCGGCACAAATAGATGAATCCATTGCAGAAGAAATAAGGGCCGAAGCTAGAAAAGCTTATGCCGTTTTTAATTGTAATGGAATAGTAAGGATAGATTTTATTTATGATATAGATGTAGGAATCCCTTACATGCTTGAGATTAATACCGTGCCGGGGCAAAGTGATGCCAGCTTGGTACCTCAACAGGTTGTAGCCATGGGCTGGACTTTGAAACAGTTTTATTCTACTTTAATTGAAGAATGTTTTTATAAGCGATAAACAAATTATTTTATTAAATTAACAGCGTGTTTAAATTCATTACCGACCGCCCGTTTTGGGTAAATCTTGTTGCAGCGATTGTAATTGCAGTCTTGTTTATTTTTTTGTTTTTAAAAACGCTTGGTTGGATAACCAAACACGGCGAGTATTTAAAAGTGCCTGCCGTTACAGGTTTAAAAACAGCCGATGCCATTAAATTGTTGGAGAAACAGGGCTTTGATGTGTACATTCAGGATTCTGTTTATACGGATACTGCGGCAAAAGGTGTGGTATTAAAGCAATTGCCCGACCCGAATGCCACAGTAAAAGTAAACCGCACTGTTTTTTTAACCGTTAACCGCCTTACCGTACCATTGGTAGAAATGCCTAAACTGGAAGGACAAAATCTTTCATTTGCATTAAAAATATTGGAACGAAATCACCTAGTGCTCGGCGATACATCATCCAGATTTGATTTTATGATGGGCTCGGTTTTAGAACAGCATTATAATGGTATGCGTATTACGGAAAAAACGAAAATTCCCTGGGGGAGTAGCATATCGCTTATCATTGGTGCTGGCGTAGAAAACAGGGTTATAGCCGTTCCTTCATTAGTAGGAATGACCTATTTGGAAGCCAAATCGTACTTGGAAGAAACCGGAATTGGAATGGGAGCAGTTTTAACTGATGGCATTGTATCTGATACTGCTTCTGCTTTTGTTGTTAAGCAACGTCCCGATAGATTTGATGTGGATGGCCTGCAGCTCACCATTCGTTCGGGGCAATTAATGGATATATGGATATCGCAGGTAATGAAAAATTTAGCAGACTCAACTTCAACCAAAAAATAAAACAGCATGACAGTAATTAAAGCTGATGAGGTTAAAAGCCGCATGGATGCCGGAGAAACAATACATTTAATTGATGTACGTGAACCCGATGAACGTGCTGAATTTAATATTGGCGGCAGCTTTTTGCCGTTGGGAAATATACAAATGATGCTGATTGATGATATTGAGGAATTGAAAAGCGAAGAAGTAATTTGTTATTGCCGCAGTGGTAAAAGAAGTATGCAGGCTTGTATGATGTTGGAGACATTTGGATTTACCAATGTTAAAAATTTAGAAGGTGGAATGATGGGCTGGCAGGAGAAATATAAATAAGCAATAAACCTATAAGGTTTTTATACCCTTATAGGTTTGAAGGTTTTGAAAAGTCCTCAAAACTTCACATTCACACCCAGCATAAAATTAAACCCTGCCATAGGGAAGTAAAAGTTTTCGGTAGTCAAATCTCCTCCATAAATATAACTGAAGCTGTAACCATTTGGTTCGTACTTTTTGTTAAACACATTGTTCAGTTGAAGTATTAAGTTGGTTTCTTTCAGTATTTTATTTTCTATCAAATAACTAAGTCTGATGTCCTGCAAATAATACGGATTCAGGCTTCTTGATTTTTGCGAAGTGTTATCTAAGTATTGTCTGCCCACATATTTACTGATCAAACTTATCTCGCCATTTTTTATCGGAATAAAATTAATACTGCCACCGGCAATGGTTGATGGCGAAAAAGAAATATCAGTTTTGGGGTAGAATTTAGTTTGCTGTCCGCCATTATCATAATCATCCAGGTACTCGGTAAAGTTTTTTATTTTGTTTTCGCTGAAGGTTATATTAGCGGTTGCATTTACCCAGCTTGCCATTTTTACACTACCCTGTAACTCAATGCCTGTACGGTAACTGTTATCAATATTGGTACGGGTATAAGCGCCAACATCATTTATCTTACCGGTTAATACCAGTTGGTTTTTATAAGCCATGTAATACAAATTAGCACTCACAGCATAATTTTTTGCTTTCTTTTCAACACCCATTTCTATATCATGCATTCGTTCTGCTTTTGGTAACTGGGTACTGCCAGCTTCAAAATCTTCTCGGTTTGGTTCTTTGCCAGCCAATGCATAAGAAGCAAAAGCCTGCCAAGATTTGTTTGTGTATGTAATGCCAACCTTTGGATTTAAAAAGGTAAAGTTCTCCTTAATCTGCAAAGCAGGATTATAGCGAAAGCCATGAATAGTGTAGTTGATATTTCTTACCTGTACATCGGCAAAACTCTGCCAGTTACTGCTCCATTGTTGAATCCACTTGCTATAAATTGATGCATCTTTTTTGTAAGCAGAAACATCATACCAACGATGGTCTTTTGGTACAGCAGCCTGCACGGCAGCCCATTTAATTTCTCCATAATGATTGCCGTCGTAAGCATTGTAGCCGCCGCCAAAAATTAATTGTGTTTTATTTTTTTTGTATTGCATAGAAAAAATGCTTCCATAATAATAATTATCCAACCAAAGTCTTCTTATCAGGTCGGTTCTTTTAATGGTAGTGGTTCCGTTATTATAATTTGGTAATCCATAATCGGCCAGTTTTTTATTGGCTTTGTATTGCTCATAATATCCTTTTCCGCGGGTAAGGAAAACAGCCAGGTTTCCCTGCCAATAATTACTGAATTTACGATTGTAAAATAACTGGTAATGCGTTTGCGTATAGTTATCAGTTTCGTTATCATAGGGCTCACCAGGCTTTTCGGTGCCGCTGGGGTTATTGGTTCTGTTGGTTTGGAGTAAATTTTCAGCTACACCATACCAAGCCTGATACGTTTTTTCTTTTCCCGAAAAAACATTAAAACGCAGTGAATTCTTTTCGTTGGTAAATGCCGTACTCAGGTAAAAAGATTGTAGGTTAGATGAAGCCCTGTCGATATAACCATCGCTGCGGATGCTGCTCACACGGCCATCAACCGTAACATGTTTACCCAGCAAACCGCTGCCAAACTGAATGTTGTTTTTCCAGGTATTGAATGAGCCAATACTGTTATTAGTTGAGGCATAAAACTTTTTATTGACGTCGTTGGTAGATAAATTGATGGTGCCACCAAAAGCACCGGCACCATTGGTTGAAGTACCCACACCTCTTTGTATTTGTATGCTGTTTGCTGAGGAAGAAAAATCGGGCAGATCAACAAAAAAAGTCCCCTGGCTCTCGGCATCATTATAAGGAATACCATTAAGGGTTACGTTAATGCGACTTGCATCGGTACCACGAATGCGTATGCCTGTGTAACCTACACCATTGCCTGCATCGGAATTAACCACAACCGACGGCGTTTGATTTAAAAGGAATGGAAGATCCTGCCCCAGGTTATTTTTTTCAATTTCCTTTTTACTAAGATTAGTCTTGGCAAAAGGTGCTTTCTCCCCAGCTGTAACAGCCTGTACTTCCACGGGCTGCATCAGCGTAGTATCATTAAATTGTTTTTGGGCATTCACTGCCATCGCATAGAAACATAAAAATGCGGCTACTAATAGTTGCTTCATCATAAAAAATTAAACTGAATATCCGGGGGAGTTAAAAACCGCTTCGATGTTCCTTTCGCCAGCTGGCGGAGAGGTTAGGTGGGCATTTCTCCCTTCGCAGGCATTATCCTGAGCAGGTTATCGGGTATTATCTCAGCTTGGCCAATTGGCTTAAGCACCCCGGAAATTCAAACGGTTAAAAGAACTTTGAAATGCAAATGTAAGTGCTTTCAATTATTATTTTGATAAAATTGTAACAAAACTGTTTGGCGGTGCGTATAACTGCATGAGTATAGCTATGAAACTTTTTTACTAAGGCAATTGATTTATTATTGATTTGATTGCTTTAGTAAAGCTGTTTCAGTTAGATTGCCGCAACTGGGCATAGACTATGGAGCGGGTGACCGAGTTTTAAAAGCTAATTTATAAACACAAAAAATACCAGGTGAAAAAGATTTTATTGATATTGACGGTTTTGTTTTTTGCATTTGTAACAATTGGGCAAGCACAACTTGTGGTTGACCCCAATGCATCTGCAAGGGAACTTACAGGCAATTACAATAGCATTAAAGTTTCCAATGGTATTGATTTGTATCTCTCTCAATCAGATAATCTAGCTGTTGCAGTAAGTGCTGTTAATGAAGAGACAAGGCAGGGTATTAAAACAGTTATTGAGAACGGTGTACTCAGCATTTATTATGATGGCCCGAATAGCATGAGAAAAAAAAACCGCAAAATGAGAGCCTACGTTTCATTTAAAGAATTACAAAAAATTAATGCCTCCGGCGCCTGCGATGTAGTTGTGGTGGGTAGTTTAACAGGAGGTGATTTAAGAATAGAAATGTCGGGTGCCTGCGATTTTAAAGGCCATGTGAAACTGGAGAGTTTAAAAATTAGTCTCAGCGGAACTTCGGATGTAAATATTTCGGGTACGGCCAATACAGTAGATATTGAAAGTACGGGCGCAAGCGATGTAAATGGATTTGACTTGGTAACTGATTTTTGTAATGCCAATGCAACCGGTGCCAGCGATATCAACATCACTGTAAATAAGGAAATTAGGGCCAAGGCTACTGGCGCCAGTGATATTAAAATCAGAGGCGATGGCCTGATAAAAGAAAACCAAAGCAGCGGCGCAAGCAGTATCGAGAAAAAGAATTAGCCACTGCTATTTTCCAAAAGCCCAGATGAGAAAACTGGGAAGTTGCTTACTCCAGGCACTGTAATCATGTTTTCCATTCGCATCGTCGGTAAACCTGATATCATCAGGCAGACAAACATTTTTACTTTTAATTAATTCAATCAAGTCTTTGGTATCATCAACCACATCAATGGTCCCATCTTTATCCCGGTCGCCTTCTTCCTCTTGGTTACCGGCATAAAACCAATATTTAAGGCCCGGCTTTTTCTTGCTCGATCTTATTTTATTAATGATGATTCTGTTTTTATCATCCGCGTAATCGGCAGCCTTATCATCTTTATCACGCCACCAGAAAGCACCAGAAAAAACACCCACTTTATCAATCTTGTCGGCACGGTTCCAGGCAATATCAAAAGCCGATAAACCGCCCAAAGAACAACCCGCAATGGCGACTGATTTAAATTTACGCACCGTTGCATTCTTCTTGGCAAAGGGATACAGTTCGTTATTGATAAATGATTCGTAATGATCTGCTTTATCTCCCCGTTTTAAATAATCGGGATTATCAGCCACGCCATATTCTTTCATGCGGTCGCCGGCATGAACCCCAACAATCAACAGTGATTTAATCAAACCCTTTTTGTATAAACTGTCCACTATTTCTTTTACTCTGAATTGTCCCATTTCCTGTCCATCGTTTAAAATCAATAAATTCATGTCGTTTTTATCATCGGGCATGGGGGTGCTGATGATGGTAAGTTTAACCTGTCTTTGCAGGTGGCGACTGTAAATTTCGTCGTCTTGCTGCTTTATTTTGCTTTTGCAACTGATGGCTGTAAACAGCAACGGCAGTACCGATAATGCTAATGCATATTTTTTAATCATGCTCAAATCTACTAAATGAATGTTTATTATTTGGCAGCCAAGCCGTAAAACCT
>JBKJPN010000163.1:0-4757 GCA_046595125.1 Ferruginibacter sp. | reverse complement strand
GCTTTTCGATTTCTACAACGCTGGATGAACATATTTGTGTGGAAGTGGAAGCAGGGGAAGTTACGGGGGCATGGATGGATTAATTTTTCTTTGAACACGGATGACGCAGATAGAACGGATGCCCACGGATAATACTAGGTTAGCGTTTGGAATTCTACGACGCAGAAAAAAATCTGTGTTCATCTGCCTGCCGGCAGGCAGGTCCGTCAAATCAGTATAATCCGTGTTCAAACCAATTGCCCAACGGGCAATCAAATCAAATCTAAAATCCAATCGCTCTAACTTTAAAACTCCCATTCGAAAATTCTAAGGCAGGTGCCGGTATTTTAATAACATTTAATAACCGGAACGCAAGTTTTAATCCTTTTTTATTGGTATTTATTTTGGTGAGATCAATATCTGGCGCTAGGTACCATTGGCGGTAACGCTTAATATCTGTTCGGTTGAAATTGATATTGCCATTGTCATCTTTGCCAATATTATCATTGGCCCCAAACATACCCTCGGCACCTGTGCCTACGGAAATATTTAACCAGGCAGGCAAATTGCTTTTTGGAAAAAACGATTTAAGATTAGCACTCAGCCAATAAGTTTGACCATTATAATCTTTTAAAAAACGCTCGGCAGTGCTGCTGCCAAAAATTTTGTTGCTGCGTTGATTAAGTGAGGGGTCGTCGTAAGATTTACGATGAAAGGAAAATTTCATTTGAATACGCTGCTCATCCCAAGCAAGTTCCTGCGATACCATTAATCCGCTGCCGATAAAGTTTGCACCAATATCGCCCCAACTCCAGCCCCATTCGCTACTGAAACCGTCCAGCACTTCAATCACGGTGTGATAAGCGGCGCCAGTCAATCCGCCCAGCCAAATTCTTTTTTTACGACTGATACCCGTCCAGCGCCAGAGCTCCATGCTGGCAAGGCTTTCGGCGTATACGCCATAAATATGGCCCAGCTTATCTATTCCTTTCCATTCGGGAATATCGTTGAAAGTATGAAAGTTGCTTTGCGGATAATTTTTATACCAGGCCGAATAAAGACCAATCATGGCACCACCGTAACCGGCAATATTAATAGCTCCTATTATTTTTACTCTTCGGTTTATTTGTTTATTTGTTAGCGGGGCGATTTGGAGATATGATGATTTGTCAGTTTGCTTTTTGGTTGAATCCTGTCCCAAGGCAGATACAGTAAATAGTACGCTGATAAAAAAGCTCAATAATGTTTTCAGAGTACAAGAGTGCGACGCCAATGAAGGTGATTTATCTACAGATGCAGGGTTCATAAAAAACAAAAATACGTAAATCAATGCGCTATAATTGCATCAACCAATATTTACGAAAAATATTGACAGTGAGATTTAAAACCGATTAAAATTTAGGCCCGACAGCCGACTTTTTTGGTTTACCATTAATGGCGGTTTGAATCACAGAACCGACTATATCTTCGGCAACCTGTTGCCCAAAATACGCACTTTGGCTTTTGTTCCAGATTCGTGAACCCAGGTAATTGCCCAAATCTTCGAAGAGTAAATCACGGGGCTGTATTTTGTTTCTTCTTTGTCTTTCTATTTGTTCGGGTGTAAGGTAATAGGCATTC
The DNA here is from genome assembly GCA_046595125.1 of Ferruginibacter sp. Classification (GTDB taxonomy): domain Bacteria; phylum Bacteroidota; class Bacteroidia; order Chitinophagales; family Chitinophagaceae; genus Ferruginibacter. Next base: position 3,158 of record JBKJPN010000163.1, on the reverse strand, counting down.
CAGTACATTAGCTGATGTTTAGGCATACTAAACCGCTCATTTAAATTGTAGCAGTGATTATTTTTAGAATAGTTGTCTTGATGGGGTTTTATATGCAAAACAAATTTATCAGCTTGCGGAGGACTGATTTGTGCATTAGTCGGCAATGCGTATATCGCTATCAGTAAAAAAGAAACCAATTTTTTTAATTGGAATAGGTTTATATGTGCTTTGATTGCCGAAAGCATATACCAAATTTACAAAATTTCTTTTTTAATGCCTGAATAAATTATTTTTGAACCAATAAACAGAAAACTATGAACGAAGCAACACAACAGAAAATTGACAAATGGCTTGGCGGAAACTATGATGAAGCTGTTAAGAATGAAATTAAAGAGTTGCAGCAATCTGATCCTGCTAGTTTGGAAGATGCATTTTATAAGAATCTTGAATTTGGTACCGGCGGTCTGCGGGGTATTATGGGCATTGGCACCAACCGCATGAATAAATATACAGTAGGTATGGCCACACAAGGTTATGCTAATTATTTAAAGCAATGTTTTGGAGCCGATGTGAGCGTTGCTATTGCCCACGACTGCCGCAACAACAGCCGCTTTTTTGCTGAGATAACTGCTAATGTTTTTGCCGCCAACGGCATTAAAGTTTATTTGTTTGAAGCGCTGCGGCCCACGCCGGAGCTGAGTTTTGCTATTCGTAAAAATGGCTGTAAGGGTGGGGTGGTTTGTACTGCATCGCACAATCCAAAAGAATATAACGGTTACAAAGCTTATTGGGATGATGGTGCACAGATGGTGCCGCCGCATGATAAAAATGTAATTGCCGAAGTGGAGAAAATTGCATCGGTTGATGATGTAAAATGGACTGGCGGCGAAGCCAATATTATTTCGCTTGGTGACGCCATGGATGCTGATTATTTGGCGATGGTAAAAAGTTTGAGTGTTTATCCTGATATCTGCGCAGCACAAAGCGATTTAAAAATTGTGTACACACCTATACATGGTACAGGAATAGTTTTGGTGCCAAAAGCCCTAGAAATGTTTGGTTTTAAAAATGTACATATTGTGGAGGAACAAAGTACACCCGATGGAAATTTCCCCACAGTTATTTATCCCAATCCCGAAGAAAGAGAAGCCATGAGCATGGGGCTTAAAAAAGCCGAAGCATTGGATGCGGATATTTTATTGGGCACCGATCCCGATGCCGACAGAGTTGCCATTGGTGTAAAAAATAAAAAAGGCGAATGGGTTTTGTTGAACGGTAATCAAACCGCGGTGCTGGCATTTAATTATATGATTGAGGCCCGCAAAGCAAAAGATATTGCACAGCCCAACGATATGGTTATTAAAACCATTGTTACCACCGATATGATTGATGAAATTGCCAAAGTAAACGGGGTAGCCTGTTACAATGTGCTCACTGGATTTAAATGGATTAGTAAACTGATTAAGGAAAAAGAAGGCAAAGAAAAATATATCATTGGCGGCGAAGAAAGTTTTGGTCTGATGATTGGCGATATGATAAGGGACAAAGATGGTATTAGCGCCGTGGCGCTTAGCTGCGAAATGGCGGCCTATGAAAAAAGCAAGGGACGTACGCTTTACGATAAACTGATTGACCTGTGTATGGAATATGGTTTTTACAAAGAGAACCTGGTTAGTATCACAAAGAAAGGAATGAATGGCGCTGCTGAAATTGCTGCCATGATGGAAGGCTATCGCAAAAATCCTCCACAAACAATTGACGGCGCTGCTGTAAGTCAGTTACTTGATTATGAATTACAAGTGGGTAAAGATTTGGCTACCGGTCAAACATGGGCCATTGATTTGCCAAAAAGCAATGTGCTGCAGTTTGTATTGGCAGATGGCAGCAAAATATCTGCCCGGCCAAGTGGTACAGAGCCTAAGATAAAATTTTATTTTAGTGTGAATGCAAAGCTTTCCGAGGCCATTTCTTTCGACTCGGTTGAAAACAAGTTAGATGAAAAAATCGAACGAATAATAAACGATATGAAGCTGCGTTAGATTTAAAAAGGGGCTTTATTTATAGGATTTTGCACTTGCGGATTCAAATTTATGGTATTGTATAGGCCATTTTTTATAATATATATTTGTTTTTTCGATTTCTTTGTGTAGCTTTGTTCTCAACAAACAAAAAGTGCCCTAAAAACCCAATTCCTTAACATCATTTATTTGAATGATGTTTTATGAAACATCACTGGTTTTTTAATTCCAAATTTCCTTCGAAAAATTCTCCATAATGTATTTGCTATTTTATAGCATATCACTATCCTTTGATCCTTTGATTTGCCGATAATTATAATTGTTCCAAACATTATCGTTATCCATTTTATTCTCTGAAAATCTACAATAAATTCCCATCCTTTGTTATGCCTTAATTGGGTATAATCTACCCGTTTTGTTAATCAAATCTATGAAGCGATGAAAAAATTATTACTATTAATTTCACTTTTAACAAGTGTAACGGCTATTAACGCACAAACTATCCTTTGCCAGGATTTTTCCAATTCCACAACTGGTTGGAACACATCAAATGGGTCTTCCATAACAACGTACAATAATTTTAACAATGCCTGCATTGTTGAGTATGGTATTGTTACACCTGGAGTGGGGGGCAATAATCCTGCAAAAGTCCTTTCGGAAATTATTACGCCCAACCAGCAAACAATTGAGGTTAAATTTAGTATCGACAGGTATAACTCAAATTTAACCTGTAACTCACATTCCGATTTTGGTTATCCAACAAGTGTAGACATTATAGCCGTGGGCAGCACCTACAATGGTACAGATCCTATAGGTGATAATGCCGTTATTTATTCCAATAATTCCGGGTACTTATTGCCAATTTCAGGCGGTACGGTATCATTGGTTTTTTCGTTACCAGCTAATTTACCTCAGTTCCGAGTATTTTTTAACTTCTCAACAAGCAGTGGTAACCAAGGGGGGTCTAAATACGTGATAGATAAATTTTGTTTTACCGGATATAGTCAATGCCAAGTAGCTAATGCATGTCTTCCTGTTGCCGGTAATGATTATTTTAATTCAGGAGCTCAGGGTTTTACCAATGGTACATTAAGGGGTAATGTTTATGGAACCAATTTGGCATATACACCTCCGGCACCAAATACTGCTTACACAACA
>JBKJPN010000031.1:0-12337 GCA_046595125.1 Ferruginibacter sp. | reverse complement strand
AACCACGCCGCTCTCATGCGGCAAAAAGGCTTTGATAAATGGGGTAATAAATTCATTGCTTTCCGCTCGGTTATGCAGGTTGTTAACTAATTGTGCAAAACAATTCTTTTTTTATTTTTTTATGTTTTAATCAATTTTTATTTAGGTGTAAACCGCACGGGCAAAGGATTTCAAGCACCTTTTTAGCAACAATCAATACCACAAAGGGTTTCAGCCAAAATGAACACTTCTAAAACATGGTATGATTCAGGTCACAATCTCTCAAATCCCTTGTTGCCTGTGGATTACAGCCCACTATTACAACAAATTAAATTTTAAAAAAAATTTTGTTGCAATTAAAAAGCTTCTATATTTGTTGCAGTTAAAAAAATTCAAAAAAAATTATCATGAACAAAGCTGAATTAATTTCAAAACTTGCTGACGATGCAGGTATTACAAAAACACAAGCAAACGCTACTTTAGATTCTTTTGTAGCTGCAGTTACTAAAACTTTAAAAGGTGGCGGTAAAGTTACATTAGTAGGATTTGGTACATTTTCTGTTTCTAAGAGAGCTGCCCGTAATGGCCGCAATCCTCAAACAGGTGCTGTTATCAAAATTAAAGCGAAGAAAGTTGCTAAGTTTAAAGCCGGTAAAGAATTATCCGCTAAAATGTAATGCTGTATCAAACACTTTAGAAAAAGCAAGGTGCTTAGGTACCTTGCTTTTTTTGTAACAAAAAACATCTAATCTTTTATAAAAAAAAAACAAGTATTATGGGACGTGGTGATATTAAAACCAAAAAAGGAAAAATTTTTGCAGGATCTTTTGGTAAATCAAGGCCTGCAAAAGCAGCACCAAAAGCTGTAGCGCCAAAGAAGAAAGCGGTAGCTAAAAAGAAGGCGTAAATTGGATTTGGGAATTAGGAATTTGGTACCGATAACTGTTGGGCAGGAGTTAGAAAAAAAGGTGGTTATGAATTTAAACCCCAATTCCAAATCCCTAATTCCCAATAACATTACGGCGCCAACCTTTCAATTACCCAGTTACCCTCCATCAAGGTATACTGAAGGCGATCGTGAAGGCGGTTTGAGCGGCCCTGCCAGAATTCGATAACCGTTGGTTCTACTATATAACCGCCCCAATGTGGCGGTCGGGATATGTTTCCATCGGTAAACTCGGCTTCGTATTTAACAATATTATTTTCAATTATTTCTCTTGAACTAATTACCTGGCTTTGCGGCGATGCCCAGGCTCCAATCCGGCTGCCAGCTGGTCTGGATTGATAATATGCATCACTTTCAGCAGCGTTAATCGTTTTTACCTTTCCAGATATCCGCACCTGCCTCTCCAACTCTTTCCAAAAAAACACCAGGCAGGCGTGGGGATTCTCCTCCAGTTCGCTTCCTTTGCTACTTTTGTAATTGGTAAAAAATACAAAACCCTCGTTCGAAAAGGATTTTAGTAAAACAATCCTCGCCGATGGTATTCCTGCAGCAGAGGCTGTTGCCAGCGTCATAGCATTCACTTCATCCAGTTCGCTTTTAATAGCATCATCCCACCAAGTGCTAAACTGGGCAAAGGGGTTACTGTCAACATCTTTCTCCAATAAACTTTGCTGTTGATAATCTTTCCTTATGTCTGCAATATTTCTAATCATTTGTTTCAGAATTTTCTACCTCAAATTTCTGCTATTAAACTCAAATAAAAAAGCATCCCTAAAACAGGAATGCTTTTTACTTATTTTCAATTTTAATTAGCCTAACAGCGCTCCTGCCGTCATACCCATAGCTGCAAACAGTATTGCACCTAAAATTGCAATCAAAACAAAAGTAATTACAATCATTATTAAATAAGCTACAAGCATATATACCACCTTTTTGTCTTCGGGCGTTTTCTTTAACGGCCCAATACCCAGATACATCAGGTAAATACCATAAGCCCATGCTGCCAGCATCACCAGCCATCCTATTACCGGAATAAAAGACAGCAGTCCGCCAATGTAAGACGGCGTACCCGCATAAGCCACAAGTTGTGCCGATTTTCCCATATCTTTTTCCGAAGCAAAACTTGGGGCAAGCATATCAACAATCATTACAGTTATAAAAAATGCAATTACAGCCGCAATAAAACCAATAGCGGCGGTAATAACAAAATACTTGATGCCAAGAACGCCGGCAAACAGTAGTCCTTTCAAGAGCGAGCCTACGGCGGATACCACAGCCAGTGGCAGTACATAACTCATTAATAAAGATTGTGGAGTGGCGGTTTCGCCGTTAATTACTTCCCACTCGGTTTTAGGGGTAAGCAAAATATTCTTTACTCTATCTATAATATTCATGTGCAATAAGTTTTAGAGGAGCAAAATATAAAACTACTTGCAGCAATGCAAGTGTTTATCAATTAATTTATACAGCTAAAACCGTTACTATAAATTAAATTCCCGCAAGTACTTCTGCGACTCGAGTGAGGCAATCCGGTTTTTAAGGTCGTCTCTTTCGATTTTAATATTTTCTAGGGTGCTTTCTAGTTCGCCGATGCGCCCTGCGATCTGCTGCAATTCAAAGTTCCGCAAATTCAGCGTGGCTAACTGTTCTTGCACATCGCTTAACTGACTTTGCAGGTAGGCATAATCCTGAACCAGGTCATTATACTTTTTATTGAGCCTTGCCATTTCTGTTAGCTCCTGCTGCAGCTCAAATTCCCTTTCCTCGGCACCCTGCGCTTGTTGCAGCTTAATGCCAAGTTTGCTTTGTATACTGTCTATTTCCCCCTGTTGCCCATCCAGCTTGCTGCGTAAAGCGGTGGCATCTACCAATTCGGTATTTAAATATTCAATCTCTTTTTCCCTGCTGGCCAGCATCATATTGGCATCTTCCAGCTGAATTTGCAGACTGTCGTTGCTGGAAATTATTTTCTTTATCTGGTCTTCTGTTAGCATAAAATTTGATGTTATAAGTCTATAACTTGTTCAAATTATCGTTTTTTGGGCTAAAAACCTTCAAAACCAGACTTTATTGTACTATTTAAACAATAACTTTAAGTGGGGCAGCGTATAAAGGAGTCGGGGTATCTTATTTATCAAAAAGCCCGATGTAAACCTATCGATTATTGACGGAAGACGAGCTCATACGAGGATGTTTAAAGGATGATGCCTCCTGCCAGAAGGAGATATTCAACCGTTTCGCCGGCCGTATGCTTGGGGTTTGTAACCGTTATGCCCGTAACAATGGAGATGCGGAGGATATTTTGCAGGATGCTTTTATTAAGGTTTTCGATAAAATGCATCAGTTTAAGTTTGAAGGGTCTTTTGAAGGCTGGATAAGAAGAATAGTAGTGAACACGGCGCTGAAAAAATATTCGTTGCGCCGATATGAAAAGGAAATAGTAGGATACGAAATAAAAGACAAAGATGAGAGCAGCATGGAGCCATCGGCTTATGCGCACCTTAACCAGAAAGAAATAATGAACCTAATAAATACTTTACCCGACGGTTACCGGCTTATTTTCAATTTATATGTTATAGAAGGGTACCAGCATGATGAAATTGCCGAGATGTTGGGTATACAATCGGGTACCAGCCGCAGCCAGCTGGTAAAAGCACGTAATATGCTGCAGAAACAAATTTTACTTTTACAAAAAGTAGCGGTATGAGTGATAACCGTTTATTTGATGAACATATAAAGGAGCAATTCAGCGACTTTTCTCCCCAGGTGCATCCCCGCATTTGGGAAAAAATTGTTGCCGAAAAAGAAAAACGAAAGCCTGCTGGTTTTTGGTTTACGCATGTAAATAACCGAAACAAATTACTGCTGGCTGGTCTTATTATTGCCTTGTGTACCGGTGGTGCCATGATTTATAATAATAAATTTCGCAGCAATACCGATACGCCTGCCGCTGTGCAATCAAATAAAAGCAATGTTAATCCCGGCGGTCAAAATACAACTGTTCCCGAAAAAAATTCCAATACTAAAGCGACAAACAGTGCTGCTGAAATAAATACCGATGGCGATACCAAAGGAAACAGCAATTCAACAAACTCACCTTCATCAATTTCATCACCAGGCTCATTTAAAGGCAGTATTTATGTGCCTTCTTTAACCATGGATGAAGGTGGCAATACAACTGGCAATAAAAATAAGAGGACCTATACTGGGTTAGGCAATGTGCTGGTAAACACCACTGCGCCTGCATTGTCTGAGGATGAAGAAGAATTTGCCGGTCAAGGAACCCTGCTGGGAAGACTTAACTACTCAGCACAACGTTATTCAGAAATTATAAAATTGAATAAAAAGGGAACTGTTATTTTAAAGAAAGTAGTTTACTTTCCGGATTGTCCTTCTTTTGAAAAAGATGCAGCCGGCAATAAAAAATATTTTGAATTTTATCTAGGCCCCGACTATGCCATTCGAAGTTTGCATGACACAGGTAATTCGGCCTATCTACAAAAAAGAAAAGAAAGTACTTCTTATAAATCTGCCTTCAGTGCAGGCGTTCGTTATACCAAAGTTTTTAATAATCAGATGAGTGTAAGGGGCGGTGTTAACTTTAGCCAAATAAACGAAAAATTTAAATACTCCGAAGGTAATGTGGTACAGGTTACTTATATCATTAACGCCAACGGCGATACCATTGGCAGCTATACTACCACCGGCTCACGGTATAAAACAACTGTCAATCGCTACCGAAGTATTGATATTCCTATTGCCGTTGGTTATGAATTGGGAAATGGAAAATGGCACGCCAATATTAATGCTGGTGCCGTGGTAAATATTTACAGTTGGCAAAAAGGCGATGTGCTGGATACTGCCGGCAGACCGGTTAATATTACAACCGGGAAATCGGGTTCATCTCCCTATCAGTTTAAAACCAACGCAGGCATAGGTTTTATAGGTGCCGTATCGGTCTATTATAAACTAAACGACAGACTGCACTTGATGGCGGAGCCCTATTTCCGGTATAATTTTTCGCAGATGAATAAAGAGAATATTACGCTTAAACAAAAATATCAAACTGCAGGCGTAAGGTTAGGCGTTAGATTAGATTTGAAATAACAGGCAGCAAAAACAATGGATGAGGTATCTCACAATGGTACATTCATTTTAAAAATAAGTGATGAAACTAAAAATACTCATATTGATATTATTGGCGGGGGGCAGCTTGTTAAGCGCCTGCCAGAAAGATGTTGATATTTTTGTGCCTGATCCCGGTGCTTTAAATGGGCCCGACACCAGCTGGCATGCAGCTATAACAGCGAACATGCCGGTAAGTATTTTAAAGAACAGTTTACTTTCTGAAACCTATATTGATAGTTTTGAAGTGAATGCCAATATTGCTACTGTGATAGCTCCCTTTGGTTTGCAGGTTATCTTTCCGCCCAATTGCTGTGTAAACGGTGCCGGGCAGCCTGTTACCGGTAAGGTTGAGGTAGAACTGAGGCAGGTGAAAAAGAAAGGCGATATGATTCGTTGGGGTACGCCAACCACTTATGGCGACAGCTTATTGGTTGCCGCAGGCAATATTTTTATTAAGCTAAAGAAAAACGGACAAACACTCCAACTGGCACCTAATGTTAGAATCTACATCCGCTATTTCGACCAACCAATAAACACAACTATGAAGTTATTTGTTGGCGACGAAACAAATACCCAAAGCTTTAACTGGTTGCCAAATCCCGATTTGTTAAACAATACTGTTTCACCAGCTACGCAGGCTTATGAAATATATACCAACAGACAAAGATGGATAAGCATCGCCTATGGTTATGATTTTAGCGGCACGGCCAAAGTAAATATCGTGGCAGGACTTTCAAACTATTTTACCAATGCAAATACTGTAGCATTTACGGTACTAAAAGATTTTCGCTCGGTAGTTGCCATGCATGGAGATTTAAGCAGTCGTAAATTTATTGGCGCAAAATTGCCTGCAGGCAAAAACATTACCGTGGTTGTTATTTCAAAACAGGGCAACGATTATTACCTGGGCTATGAAAGTGCATTAGTAACGGCACCCACATCAACCCCCGCCAACCAAACCGTTAATGTGGTACCCGTAAAAAAATCGCTCCTCGAAATATTATTATATCTGAGTACGCTTTAGTTCTGAAATATAAAAGAGGCTGCAGATACTGCAGCCTCTTTGCTTATACAAGTATTTTTATTGTTAAGAAACCAGTGTACCAACCTTTTCGCCGGTAACTACTTTCAACAGATTTCCTTCAGTGTTCATATCAAAAACAACAATAGGTAAATTATTTTCCATGCACAATGTAAATGCTGTCATATCCATCACTTTCAAATTCTTTTGAATGCAGTCGACAAACGATATAGTTTCAAATTTTGTAGCTGTAGGGTCTTTCTCCGGATCAGCAGAATAGATTCCGTTGACTCTTGTCCCTTTTAAAATAACATCGGCTTTTATTTCAATTGCTCTTAGTGAACCGGCGGTATCTGTAGTAAAATAAGGATTACCCGTACCAGCACCAAAGATTACCACCCTTCCTTTTTCCAAATGGCGCATGGCTCTTCTGCGGATGTATGGCTCTGCAATCTGTTCCATTTTAATAGCACTTTGCAAGCGGGTATAAATGCCTGCTTTCTCCATGCCGCTTTGTAATGCCATCCCGTTTATTACGGTTGCCAGCATACCCATATAATCGCCTTGGGCACGCTCAATGCCACTCTCAGCTTCATTCATACCCCGGTAAATATTACCGCCGCCAATTACTATTGCCACTTGTACTCCCAATTCAATCACCGATTTAATATCTTGTGCATAGCGGGCAATTACTTCACTATCCAAACCAAAATTTTTATCGCCCATTAAAGATTCACCGGAAAGTTTTAGCAGAATTCTTTTGTACTTAGGTAACATGGGCTGTTTTTATTTTTTGCGAAGATAAATTTTTAAACCTTAAGACGGAAAAGTATATCATGATTACAAAGAAGTTGCCCGTATTCCCTACTTTATCTACCCATTTACTTTATCTACTTTTTAGTCGCCTTAATAGAGTACATCATGGGCATTTTTCCATCCATTCCTTTTATTCTCCACATCCCATCGGCCCCTTGTTCAAGATTATTGAAACAATTATACGGTGAAAATGGAAACTCATTAAACTGTTCAATCTGTAACCCGTGTTTTATCAATGCATTAAAGATTTCGGAAAAAGGATGGTTCCAGCTATGTTCAATAGATTTAATAGGAGCTTCTCTATCGGTATAAGTTCCCGAAATCTCTTCCGTAATAATCTCTGTATTAAAATAATTGTATTTAACCTTTTCAAAATTTTCATCCATCATCCAGAGCGTTGGATGAAAATCGGCGATATAAAATGTACCACCTGGCTTTAAGAAATGTGCAACTATTTTAGCCCATTTATCCAAATCTGGCAACCAGCCAATGGTGCCGTAAGAAGTAAACACAATATCAGCCCCATCCCAATCTCCCCCAGTGGGGGAGGAGTAATAGCGCAGTGCCTCTGTATTATCTTTTAAATCATAAATGTTTGCATTAATAAAATTTGCTCTCAGGTTTAATTCTTCATTTATTTCTTTGGCAAGCTTTATTGCTTCATCGCTTAAATCAACGCCTACGCAAGTTGCTCCTTCCCTAGCCCAGCTCATGGTATCCATCCCAAAATGACATTGCAGATGAAGCAAAGTTTTACCTTTTACATCGCCCAGCTCTTCCAGTTCAATCTTGGTTAAAGAGGTTTTGCCTTTTTTGAAGGAATCGAGGTCGTAAAATGCAGAGTCTTTATGAACTGCTGTGCGTTTATTCCATGATTTTTTATTAGCCTCGAAATAGGATTGATAATTTTCCACAATCAATATTACAAAAAACCACCGGCGTTATTGCCGATGGTTTAAAAAATAGTCTTCAATAGTTCTTAGTTCGATTTTACAAAACGAATGGTTTCTTCTTTGCCACTGTACAATATTTTCAGCAGGTACACACCCGAAGCATATTTGCTTACATCCAAAGTAACAGCATTGTTATTAGTAACAGATTGTTGAGCTATTAGTTTACCCGTATTATCAAACACATTTAGTTGTATTTGTGCAATGTTTGTACTGCTGCTGATTTTAATATTCAGTTTATCGGCAGTTGGGTTTGGAAATACAAATAGCAACACGTCATTACTAATCACCCTCAATAAAACAATATTGCTGTATTTAAATTTCCCATCTAAATCAACCATTTTCAACCGGTAAAAATTATTGCCGGCAAAAGGATGTTCATCTACAGAAAGATAATTTTTTGTAGTACTGCTTGTACCGGCTGCCAATACAGATTTAATAAGGGAATAACTGTTGGCATTATTGGAACGCTCCAGTTCAAAATGCGATGTATTAATTTCCTGACTTGTTACCCATTTAAGTAAATTGGTTTTACCCTGTTGCTCGCCTGTAAAAGATAATAGTGTTATCGGTAATGGACCAAGAGGATAAATAACATTTGCCCAGCCATCACCAATGCCACCCAGGAAAATTGAATTAGGTGACACTGCAAAATTGTTATAATGCCAACCATCGCCAATACCTCCTACAAATATTGAATTGGGTGGAGGATTGAAACTACTGTTGTACCAGCCATCACCAACTCCTCCTGAAAAAATTGAGTTAGCTGTTATATTATTACTGTTATTGTTCCAACCGTCACCAGAGCCGCCCAAAAAAATACTGTTTGTATTTATGGCAAAGCTGCTGCTGTGCCAGCCGTCTCCGCTTCCACCCAAAAAAATATTTCCTGCTGCTCCGGTAAAGCTGTTAAAATTCCAGCCATCGCCTGAGCCCCCGCCAAATATTGTATTGTTTGGAGGCTGCGCCGAAATTTCAGCTGCAAATAAAAAGCCTATAATGATAAATAATATTTTTCTTTTCATTGTTTTGTTTTTAAATGATGAAAAGAAAAGATCATTCGCCTGTGCGTACACCACGGCCATTAAGAAGTCCGTAAGGAGGCGTGTAATCATAAGGCCCCGTACTTCTGTCGCTCATTTGCAAACTGGCACTACCTACATTATAAGCGCCACCCCTTGCAGTCATTGAACTGTTATTTGAAGCACTCTCCCAATTAGCAGTATTAGCTTCGGCATTTGCATTTAATACACCATCTCCATGCAATCCGGTAAACGTTCTGCCAGCTGCATTACCTATATAAACTACCAGTTCTGTATAATTGCCGCTCATTTCCATAATACCATAAAAAGTAGCGCCGCTGCTAGTTCGATTACTCGATGCCGTTGCTAATGCACCGCAGCGCATTGCTAAGCCGGGGCCGCCTGAATAATTAGCATTACCAGTTGCCCATGTTTCGTTGGCTGCACCCTGATTAGATGGTGTGGCTATTGCAGAAATAGTAGTATTACCCCAGGCGTATTCTAAAGGGGCAGGCAGGTTATTACCACCCCGGCAGGCTTTTTCAAATTCAGGTTCTGTCATTGGGCGCATGGCTGCCCAGTCTAACCAAGCCAGGAAATTTTGTACTGTTGCAAGGTCCGCTGCTCTTTCAGGTTGTAGTACCACCATATTGGGTACCAGCCCGGTTGCGGCAACACTGTTTCTTGCATTTGCATTGGTTTGATCTAACGTGTTCAAAAAATCAACAACCTGCTGTTTGCTAAACTCATACTTCATACTCCAGAATGCGTTGTACCCTTTTGGAAAAACTGCGGGTATTGTACCGCTTGTTAAAAAATTAACATCTGCCCTTAAATTGCCGGCAGCAAGACCACAGGTAATAGCAGCTTCACTTGTTATAGGGAACCAGGTATTAACAACACCATCTCTGAACTTACCTGCTTCAGCCGATGAATTTCCCAGGTTAAAAGGGCTTTGCGGTACGTACACCATTTCAACTGCATATACCCTTACCTCTACATTTTCATTGTCCAACACCCCATCTGCACCATAGTTCCAGCGCAGGCCTGCGGCTGTCCAGTTTACGGTACCAATACCATCGGCATTGCGGTACATCCACACCCCTTTTCCATCGGCAGCAGTTTGAATAGTACTTCCACTTGGTACAACACTCCCTGTTAAATTTATTGTGGCGTGCTGCCAAACCGATGTGCTTTGTTTACGGAATTTTACAAAAATCCAGCAACCATCGTAATTACTTTCATTGGTGCTGGTACGCCAGCTGTTTTGCCAGGTAATATCATAATTTACCTGTGTATAGTGGGTAGCTACAGGCCCACCCGTAACCTGCGGGCCTAATGACACGGTTGATACAACTACGTTGTTTGCCAGTGCATTAAACAAAACGGCATATGAACAAATAAAAAGAAGTGCTATTTTTTTCATGTTAAAATTTTTGTAGTGCAAATATGAATGCAATAAAAATAAAACCTATGCGTACTGGTGGGTATTTATTCAGGAAATCGGAGCTTCTGTTTAATTGGAGTAATTATTAAAATAAAAAAGGCGAAACAAAAAATGTTTCGCCTTTATAAAAATATTCTTTTGATTTATCCTAACGCTACTCTCTTAAAATCGGTAACTTTTAAATCAGCATCAACGCTCTTTAAATAATCGGCAACAGACTTACTGTTGTCTTTTACAAAAGCCTGAGCCATTAAAGTATTGTCTTTAAAGAATTTGTTCATTTTACCATCGGCAATTTTTTCAGCCATTTCTGCTGGTTTACCTTCTGCTTTTATCATTTCAATGGCAATGGCTTTTTCCCTGTCTTTTGTTTCCTGGCTGATAGATGTTTCATCAACTGCTAATGGATTCATAGCAGCAATCTGCATCGCTACATCTTTTCCTGCATCAGGAGCTTCTTTAGTCATTGATACTAAAACACCCATACGGTTTGCGCCGTGTATATAAGAAGCAACATAAGCTGCATCTACTCTTTCAAATTTTGAAACAGCGATCTTTTCACCGATGGCAGCAAGCTTATCATTGATCAGTTCCTCAACTGTTGAACCGTTAATGATTACTGTATTTAATTCTTCGGCTGTTTTTACATTATTAGCAATTGCTGCATCGGCAATTGATTGTGCAAAGGCAACAAATTCTGCATTCTTACTAACGAAATCAGTTTCGCAGCTGATGCAAAGTACAATACCGCATTTATGGTCAGCAGTAGTTTGTGCAATTACAACACCTTCCTTGGCTTCACGGTCGCTGCGTTTGGCGGCTACCTTCTGGCCTTGTTTACGCAACCAGTCAATGGCTGCTTCAAAATCGCCGTTGCTTTCTGTTAATGCTTTTCGGCAATCTAACATGCCGGCTCCTGTTGTTTGACGTAATTTATTGATATCTGCTGCTGTTATTGTTACACTCATGTGAAATAAAAATTAAAAATTAAAAATTAAAAATTCTCAATGTCGAACAATATACTGATGTACAAGAGTGCGACGCCACTGAAGTTGATTAAAGATTAAATGTTGGGTTCAAAAACCAAACCGCACAATCTTCAAATCGTTCTCCTATTTTCCCTCCCCTCAGGGGAGGATAGGAGGGGCCTTTTACCTTGCTCCACCACCACCTGCCGGCCTTCTGCCACCCTGGCCCGGACCTGCTACACGCCGCTTAGGTTGAGAAGTAACTCCTCTTCCACCACCACGCTTGTTCCTATCATCACTGCCATCAGCCTTAGATTCAAAACGTGCTGCTTTAGCTTCTGCACTCTCTTCACTATCATGACTATCATCTTCATCTTTATCTGCCTGGCGCTCATGCAATCCCTCTGCAATAGCAGCAGTTAAATAATTAACGATGATAGCAATCGACTTTGTAGCATCATCATTTGCAGGAATAGCAAAATCAATTTTGTTAGGATCGGAATTGGTATCTACCATACCGAAAGTACTGATGCCTAATTTTTTTGCTTCGGCAAGTGCAATGTGCTCATGGCCTATATCAACCATGAACAAAGCAGCTGGAACGCGGCTGATCTGTGCGATACCACCCAGTACTTTCTCCATTTTCTCCTTATCACGTGTTAATGTCAATCGCTCCTTCTTGGTTAAGCTTTCAGCACTTCCGTCAGCAAGCATTTTTTCAATGCTCTGCATTTTTTTCACACTCTTACGTACCGTGTTGAAGTTGGTTAGCATTCCACCCAACCAACGCTCAGTAACAAATGGCATGTTAACACGCTTTGCACAATCGCTAACGATTTCTTTAGCTTGCTTTTTTGTAGCTACGAACATGATCTTTTTACCACTGCGGGCAATTGCTTTTAAAGCAGCAGCAGATTCCTGTAAACCTTCTACGGTTTTGTTCAGGTCGATAATGTGAATGCCTTTCTTTTCAGCAAAGATGTAAGGCAACATCTTAGGGTTCCACTTTTTCTTTAAATGACCAAAGTGAACGCCTGCTTCTAAAAGTTGCTGTTGTAAG